>CAYTOV010000068.1:0-7682 GCA_964439485.1 uncultured Acidaminococcales bacterium
ATGATTCTGAGTCAGGAGAACTGCCTTATTGTCGATTGCCAAAAACCCTACGAGAGATGGGGAGGTAATGTTGACTTTTCATTAGCTTTATTTGCCTCCTCTGATAATAGGGGAGGCTTTTATTTTTTGTTTCTTAGTAAATATTGGGAATGTTGTTTTAATGTGAAATTGATTAATGGAGGAACAAGTGTGAAAAAATATGTATCAAAAAGAAAAACGATGATTTTGACGTTGGCATGTACAGCAGCTCTTGGCACAGGGGTACTATCCAGTAGCGTAGCTTATGCCGATGAACCACAGCAATTCACTTTAGAAGAAATGGTGGTAACCGCTAGCAGAGTTGATACGAAAAAAGTCGACACGCCGGCCAATATAACGGTAATTGACCAAGAGAAACTTGCTGAATCAAATTATGCTGACGCTGCAGATGCTTTGCGTGATGTTCCTGGTGTCAATATACTCGGTTCAGGAGCTAAAGGGTCCAATATGGGGCAAGATTTAATAATGCTCAATGGTGATAAGCGTGTACTTGTTTTAATTGATGGCAGAAGAGTAAACATGGCTTCCAGCGGTAATTACAGTGCAGATTGGCTGCCACCCGTTGACGCTATCGAAAAAATAGAAGTGCTAAAGGGAGCTGGTTCTGCACTTTACGGAACGGATGCTGTCGGCGGAGTTATTAATATCATCACTAAAAAAGGCACTGATATCGAAAATAAGGGAACAGTCAAAGTAGCTACAGGCTCATGGAATACGGAGCAATACTCAGTCACTTATGGTGGCAGTGAAAACGGCCTCGGGCTTTTTGTCAGTGCCAATAAGGATCGTCGTGGTGACTATTCCTACAAAGATAATCTGAGCGGCGATGTAAAAAAACTTGTTAATTCAGGTTATGATACGACAAATACTACATTAAAAATAGATAAAGAACTTGGTAATAATGATCGTATAACTCTGCAGGCAGAACACATGTTGGCCGAGGGAGGATCTCCTTTCGGTAACTCTGTATTTGTAAGTACTGATAGTCACCAACGTTTAAACAACAATATAGCTCTTAGATATGATTGGAATGAGCACAAAGATAATTCTGGTTTTGCACAAGTATATAAAAATTATCAACATGCATATTTCTATAGCAATATTGATGAAAACAAGTCTGACTTTAATGAGGATAAATATGGTATTGAGTTGCAGCAGAATTGGAAGTTAGATAAAAATCATAATTTAACAGGTGGATTAGATTATTATAATACAAAGGTGGATAATGAAACTTTATATGGTGATGCTAAATCGGTCAATAATAAAGCTATTTATTTGGAAGACCGCTGGAAAATTGC
Organism: uncultured Acidaminococcales bacterium; assembly: GCA_964439485.1. Taxonomy (GTDB): domain Bacteria; phylum Bacillota; class Negativicutes; order Acidaminococcales; family Acidaminococcaceae; genus RZYP01. The sequence continues at coordinate 1,338 of CAYTOV010000068.1, forward strand.
TGATTCATGGCAATTAAACAGTGGCGTCCGTTATGATAATCACAGTAACTATGGTTCAGAAGTAACTCCGCATTTTGCTCTTAATAAAAAAATTAATGATGCTAGTAACGCTTATATTTCATGGGGAAAGGTTTTCAATGCACCTAATACTGATGACTTATATTGGCATCAAAGAAGTTCATATGAATATAATGGTAGCACTTATTATTACTGGATGCTGGGTGATGAAAATTTAAAACCAGAGACTGGCGATGTCTTAAATATAGGGACTAATATAAAATTATCAGATAATACCAACCTAGTTGCCAATGTATTTAAAAGTGTTCTCAATGATGCGATTGACTGGGTACGCAAATCAACAGGGGACTATCAGGTTATAAATGTCAACTCCGAAAAAAGAAGAGGGATGGAGGTAAGTATTGATCATAGCTTTGATGACAATTGGACTGCAAATGCCTCTTATACGTATCTGCAAGTGAAGCAAGATTTTGGTACTGGCTATTTAAAAAATGGCAGTGCGAAACCAAACGTGTATAGGGCGGGTGTAAAATATAAGAATAAAGATTTAATAGTTAATATAACCGCGCATGCTGCAACTGGACAAGTTGCTTCCTATACGAATAAAAACGGTGGAACAACGGGTGCTTTTGCCGATAATGCTTATTTTACCTGGGACTTAGGGGCACAGTATAAAATTAATAAGAATGCTAAAGCATTTGCCCAATTTAATAATATAAATAATGTGGCTTATCAGGAATATAGCGGGTTATATGATTATGGCGATGGCAGTGTTAAGTATCCAATGGCTTCCCGCAACTTTGTTGTAGGTATGGAATACTCCTTCTAAATCATATATGTTATAATTTAATGACGAATTTAAAACGGGGGCATAGTTTGTCCCCGTTTTAAGCTATGAAAGGACTAATTTGATGGTTAGCAGGAAATATTACCCCAAGTTCTTAGTTGTGCTATTTTTTTTAACAGCTTTAGTGCTTGGCGGTTGTGCAAACAGTGAACAAAAAAATACTAAAAGTAATAGTGAAAAAGGCTATACGGTTACGGACGCAACCGGAACAAAAATTAGTTTTGCGGAAAGCCCAAAACGGATAGTGTCTTTGAGCAGTAGTGCTGATGAAATTTTGTTGGACATGCTGCCGCCGGAAAGAATTGCCGCACTAACTAATCTTGCGGATGACCCAGGTATTTGCTCTACAACTGAAAAAGCTAAAGCAGTTAAACAGCGGGTGCAAAGTAAAAATGTAGAAACAATTCTAGCATTAAATCCAGACCTTGTTTTAATGCCGGATTGGCTAGGTGCCGAAAAGGTTCAAGGATTTAGAGATGTTGGCATCAAAGTATATGTTTACAAAACACCGGTTACACTGGCCGATATTCAGAATTCTGTTCGCGAAATAGCATCGGTAGTAGATGCACGTGAACAGGGTGATAAATTAGTACTCGCTATGCAGGAAAAATTGGACGGCGTCCAGCAGAAATTAAAAAAACTGCCCGCTGATAAAAAACAGGTAGTGGTTCCTCTTTCACTGATGGGGGCATTTGGTGGTAAAGGTACAACCTTTGATGATATTTGCAATTATGCTAATGTTACCAATGGCATATCGGCTGCCGGTATCGACAAAAATGCTGTTATAGCGAAAGAAAAAATAGTAGAAATCAATCCGGATGCTTTTATACTGCCAACATGGGATTTTGGCAAAAGCGGTGATGCTAAGAATTTTATCAATGAGACGATGAATGATCCCGCGCTTCAAACAGTCAAGGCAATAAAGAACAACAGATTAATTCAAATACATGATGCCTATCTTTATAGCATTTCTCATTATGCGGCTAATGCAGTAGATGAAATTGCTCGTGCAGTATATCCGGAGTATTTTTAATTACTTTAGTTTTGTGAATAGCCAATATCAGAAAATTATTTAATCCATCTTCAAGTTTTGTAAGGTGGTAGAAAGAGGCGCGGATGGAAACAGTAATAGCTGTGAATGGTTTGTCTGCAGGATACCAGAATAAAAGCATTTTGAACAATGTTTCGTTTTCTGTAAAAAGAGGTGAAATGATTGGCATCATAGGGCCTAATGGTGCTGGTAAAAGCACGCTTTTAAAAACCATACGCGGCCTTCTGCCTAAACAAAAGGGGAGCATCGTTTTATTTGAAACAGATATTGATGCATTATCCGAAAGAGACTTCGCTCGTAATGTGGCATACCTGCAGCAGCATGTGGATGTTTCTTTTGGTTATACAGGCAAAGAGCTTGTCATGGCAGGTCGTTATCCCTATCTGGAATGGTGGCAGGGTGAAAGTGCCGATGATGAGACGATAGTCAGACAATGTATGGAATATACCGGCGTTTGGGATTTGGCCGATACTTCGGTAGAACAAGTATCAGGCGGCCAGAAACAACGCATTTTACTGGCAAAGGTATTAGCGCAAAAAACTCCGATTTTGTTTTTAGACGAGCCAACAACTGGACTTGATATAGTGTATCAGGAAGAGATTTTTAGATTTTGTGAAACTCTCTGTAAAGCAGGAAAAACTGTTATTATGGTTGCCCATGAGTTGAATCTGGCAGCCAAGTTTTGTAATCGTTTGCTTTTAGTTGCTAATGGCGGAATTTTGGCGGATGGCTCACCGGAAGAAGTTTTGGACGCTGGACATTTGAGTATTGCTTATAATGTTCCTGTCAAAGTTATAAAAAACCCCAATAGTGGCGGAATCGAAATTACTACTCTTCCGAGTCGTGCAGAAGAGGAACGTAAGGAATTGTTAATAAAAGTTATTTGCGAAAATTAGTGCAATCTAAATCAAATATTGTTTGCATTATTGATATATTAATTTAATAAAAGTTGTTTGGAGGCAAAAAGATGGATTCTATAAAAATGTTGGCAGAGTACTTTAGCAAGGGCGGCTTAGTCATGTGGCCGTTGTTATTATGTTCGATCATGGTTATAACAATAGCGATTGAACGTTATTTGTTTTATAAAGAAACAGATTCCGGCAATGCTTTTGCTGACGAATATTCCAATTTGATGGCAATCGGCAAAATTCAGGAAGCAAATGATTTGGCCAAGGGAACAAAAGGCGAATGTGCTCGTATAGTATTTGAGACTATGAAGTTAAATGGTAATAATACGAGAAAGTTCAATTATATGGAAGCACAAGCAGGTCTTGTCATCGCAAAATGGCGCAGTAAATTGAGCTATTTAGGTGTTATCGTGACCTTATCACCTTTGCTTGGCCTTCTTGGTACAATAGTTGGTATGATTAATTCTTTCAGTATTTTCAACTTAAAGGCAGGTCAACCAATGGCTATCACCGGTGGTATCGGTGAAGCTCTTATAGCTACTGCTACAGGACTGTGTGTTGCCATCATAGCGCTTTCCGTTCATTCTTACTTTGCGCAAAGACTTGATACAGCGATTACAAATATGGAACAATGTTTCTCCGCATTACTTGAGGCTGGCAGCAGGGGTGAAGACTAATGAAGCTGAGAGATAGCAGGCAGGTCAAAACACCGGACTTGATGATTATTCCTATGATAGATATCATGTTTTTCTTGTTGGTATTTTTTATGATAAGTACCATGTACATGGTCGACTTAAAGACTATTCCTATCAAATTGCCTACAGCAGCGAACTCTTCAGTAGCTGCCAGTACAACTTTCTCCGTTTCTATAAAAAAAGATGGCTCAATTTGGTTGGGAGATAAACAAATGGATGCAAGAAGTTTGGCCATGCAGGCACTTATGGAACAAAAAGCAAATCCAAACTTTGCGATTGTGATAAGGGCAGATAAAGATGCGGATTATGGCGAAGTAATTGCTGTATTGGATTTACTTAGAGGTGCAGGAATCAATAAATTTGGCTTGGCAACTGATGTAGGAGCTGGTAAGTAATGGATAATAGCTCAAAAAGATTAAAAATAGGTTTTGCAGGTTCGATAGCTTTCCACCTGTTTTTAATTTTGTTATTGGCTTTTACTGGCCTTTTTCATTTCAGCAAAACTGATGATAGAATCATTGAAGTTGCTGTTTTAGGAGGAGGCGGCGGTGGTGGCGGAGGAGGCGGCGGTGGCGGACAAAAACCATTGGATCCGACATCGGAAGACTTCGCAAAAGCCAGGGCAGAAGCATTGAAAAACAGTTCAAAAAGCGGACAAACAAATCGCGAAAATGCTGATATTAACTACTCGCAAAATATGGCTGGACAGCCATCAATTGATGATATAGTTGAGCAATTAACAAAAGAATTCGAAAAAAATTCGCCGACTAATCCTGTTTTGCAGGAAAGCACAACAGGGCAAGAAAGTAATCAAGAACAAAGTAAAAATATCGCCGGCGTTAGTGTTACTGAGAATACAGGCAGTGGTGGCGGCTATGGCACTGGTCAAGGCACCGGCTATGGCAGTGGACAAGGACCTGGCTCAGGCAGCGGCAGCGGTGGCGGTCACGGGGCTGGCGAAGGAACAGGCATTGGCGACGGTATTGGCTCTGGGGTTGGAACCGGCAGCGGCGGAGGCTATGCTGGCGGTGGCACAACTACGGTTTCGCCGGCAATACCACCAAGGCTTATATCACATCAGGAACCCAGCTACCCAAGTAGTGCAAGAAGTGCTGGCATAGAGGGAACTACAACTGTGCGTATGCTTGTTGGCGCTGATGGCGGTGTTGATGAAGTAACCGTTGATGGGTCTTCTGGCTCTGACGCTTTGGATGCAGCGGCAGTTTCAGCCTGCTATAAATGGAGTTTTAATCCTGCAAAGAATGGAATGGGTCAAGCTATCAGCTGTTATATTTATGTGCCTATTACTTTTAGGCTGAGGTAAAAACTAAATGATGGAACAATGGAGCAAGTTATGATCGGAAATTTCACAAGATATTATAAACCCTATAAACTAACTCTTTATGCCGTTGTAATTGGCTCTCTCCTTGCTGCCGGTCTGGATCTTATATTTCCTATGGCTGTCAGGTATGTTTTGAATGTTGTTGTTCCTCAACAGAATATGGGGGACCTCTTATTCTATACGGTCGCTCTTACTATTTTGTATCTATTCAATTATCTGATCTTATTCTTTGTCAGCTATGTCGGACACATGCTTAGTGCTCGAATGGAAAATGATATGCGCAGTGATTTATTTAAGCATATGCAAAGCATGTCATTTAAGTATTTTGATAATGCTCGCACCGGACAACTGCTTTCCAGATTAACGAGTGATATTTCTGAGATAGGTGAGTTGGCCTTTCGGGGACCGAATGATTTGATTGTCTGCAGTATAACAATGCTGGGCACTATCATTTTACTTTTTTGGATGAATTTGTCACTCGGTGCTTTAGTGGCTGGACTTTTGCTTCTCAAAACCATTCATACGATTTATGTTAACAAAAAAATGAAAGTAGCCTTCCGCGCCAATCGGGCCAAAAATGGTGAACTGAGTGCCCAGGCAGAAGAAAGCTTAAGTGGAATAAGAGTTGTTAAAGCTTTTGCCCGCGAAGAGCATCAATTGAAAAAGTTTTGGGAAAAGTGTATTGAATTATTGCAAACAAGAAAAAAATCCTACAAAATTTTGGCGCATTTTGCCGGCAGTGTGAATTTTTTCACTAATTTCGCCAATTTGGTAGTTCTGTTTGTGGGCGGCTTATTAATAATAAAAAATGAATTGACGATGAGCGATTTTGTGGCCTTTTTGCTTTATGTCAACTTGTTTATGAAGCCTATGTTCAGATTGACCGTTTTAACTGAGATGTACCAACGAGGAATGGCTGGATTTCATAGGTTTCAGGAGGTTATGGCTGTAGAACCAGATATTGTTGACGCAGAAGACGTTGTGCCTGATTGGCCAATCAAGGGTGAGATTGCGTTTGAGAATATTTCCTTTGCCTATGCCAATGATAAAAATATCATATCTGGTTTAAATTTAAAGATTTTACCTGGCGAAACTGTAGCCTTTGTTGGTGAAACCGGCGTTGGCAAGACAACAGTAGCTAATATGCTGTTAAGGTTTTACGAACCTGATAGAGGAAAAATTACCATTGACGGTATCGACATCAAAAAAATAAGGCAAAAACACTTGCATGAAAGCATTGGACTTGTGCAGCAGGATGTATTTTTGTTTTCGGATTCCGTCTATAACAATATTGCTTTTGGTAAACCTAACGCGGTGCCTGCTGAAGTAGAAGAGGCAGCAAAGATGGCTTCGGCTGACAGTTTTATTGAAGAACTCCCTGAAAAGTACGCAACAGAAATTGGTGAACGTGGCGTTAAATTGTCTGGCGGTCAAAAACAGAGAATTGCAATTGCACGCATGTTTTTAAAGAAACCTCCGATAGT
>CAYTOV010000069.1:0-5416 GCA_964439485.1 uncultured Acidaminococcales bacterium
AGCAAAATGCCTTCTTCACGTGCCAATAATTTTATTGCCGCTGAACCTTGTTCGCTCGGCATTTCATAACCGGGTGCGAAAAAGTCTTCATCCATACAAAAATCATTTGCAGTCATGTTTGCGTTTGAGCCAAGCCATTGTAAGGCAGCGTTACCAAGTTCTACCATTTCATCCATAAAATCAGCACTATGTTCGGCAGCATCAACAGAAATAATAGTTGTCGAAGAATCCAAAAGCTTCTTGCCGATGGCAAGTCCAGCCATAGTACCACCAGACCCATTGGCATGAAAAATGAAGTCTGCAGTTATTCCTTCCGCGGCCAGTTGCTCTTCCAGTTCTACGTAACCGGCAACAAACCCAGTTGTTCCGATAAAATTTGAACCCCCAAGCGGTACGCTATAACATTTATGGCCAGCAGCCTCCAATTTTTGCATATGACTGCGAGCATAAGCCATATAACGTTCTTTACTATCAAATAATGTTTCATCCGGTAATGTTTTAATAATATGTACTTCTGCGCCGAAAATCTTGTCCAAAAGAAGATTGCCTTTGCAATTACTTGCGTCAGTATCTACAAAATCCAAAAGATACAGAACTGGTTTTAAACCTAATTTTCTACAAGCTGCCGCTGTCTGCATTGCATGGTTGGACTGTGTTGCACCATAGGTAAATACGTATTCTGCATCATTTTCAACTGCCTGACCTAATAAATATTCAAGCTTTCTTATTTTATTACCGCCGAAAAGATTTTGGCCGGTAAAATCATCTCTTTTGATATAGATATTTGCACCTAACTGAGCAGAAATCTTTTCCAATTTATAAAGCGGAGTTGGGAAAAAGCCTAATTCAACTGTTTTTTTCTTTTGCAATAAAGCTTTTACTGTTGTTAACAATCTTTTCACTCCTTATTTCGCCTTGTTTATAATTACATATTAAAAAATATCTATTTTTACATAATTATTGCCATTGGAGGCATGAATCAACAAAAATAAGAATTAACTGTATAATCAATCGTTTGAAGATATATTAACAATATCACAGATTTAGCAAAATATGCATGTTATTTTCCAAAGTTGCAGACAGCCTGTATAAAAACAGAAAAAACAGCTTCTTTATCCTTAATCAGAAATAATTGTGCCACCGCCAACCACCAGGTCACCATCATAAAAAACAGCAGCCTGTCCAGAGGTAATAGCGCGCTGTGCTTTCATAAATGTTACTTTTACTTTACCGTCATCGGCAGACTCAATTATTGCAGGCTCATCTTGCATGCGATAACGCACTTTGCAAGTAACATGCATTGAGTCAGTTAGTTTTTCTATAGCAATAAAATTACAGTCATCAACAAGGAATTCCTTCTTATATAAATCTTTTTCTGGCCCAAGTACAACGGTTTTAGAGTCAGCATCTTTTGCCAATACATAAAGCGGTTCCTTGTAAGCTATACCCAAACCTTTACGCTGACCCAAAGTATAATGAATCAAACCCTTATGCCGACCTATTACCTCACCGCTTTGCAGAACAAAATCACCAGGTTCCTGCTTTTTGCCGCTGTAACGTTCTATAAAGTCAGCATAATTTCCGTCTGGTACAAAACAAATATCCTGGCTGTCTGGTTTAGAAGCGTTAATAAGTTCTGCTTCACCTGCCTTGGCCCGAACCTCAGATTTTTTGAAATTTCCTAGCGGCAGCAGTAAATGACTGAGTTCGTGCTGAGTCAAACCATAAAGCATATAAGTCTGATCTTTGCTTTCATCTTCTGCCCGTGCAAGCAGCCAGCGTTTTCTCGTTTGATCATAGAATACCTTGGCATAATGTCCTGTTGCCAAATAATCAATTCCCAACAAAAGTGCTCTTTCAAGCAACTGTGGAAATTTGACATACTTATTGCAATTTACACAAGGATTAGGAGTATCACCGGCCAAATAGGCATCAACAAATGGCTGTATGACTGTCTTTTTAAAGCAGTCACCCATATTATATACATAATGGGAGGCGCCAATTTTGTGCGCTGCCAAGCGAGCATCTTCAACATCTGCAAGCGAACAGCAACGGCTTTCGTCTACCAGACCGATATCTTCATTGACAAACATTCGGCCTGTGACACCTGTGACTTCATAACCTTGCTCACGCAAAATCAAAGCGACGGTGGAACTGTCCACACCGCCGCTCATGGCAACCATCGCCTTTTTATTTGCATGTTTTTGGTCTTTCATCTCCGTTTCATGATTAACAAAATCCGTCACTTCGACCAACCTTTCCAAAATAGAATTAGCTACAGCTGCAACAACTGTGATGACAACATTCTTTGTCGAGACTGATATCATCTGTAGGCAAACCGTTCTTTAACTTATAATCAACAATTGCTGCTTTCAAGGCGTCAGCAGCAAGGTTAGAGCAATGCATCTTGATTGGCGGCAATCCGTCCAATGCTTCAGCAACTGCGAGGTTAGTTAGTTTGAGAGCCTCATCTATTGTCTTGCCTTTAGCCAATTCTGTAACCATACTGCTGGTAGCAATGGCGGCACCGCAGCCAAAAGTTTGAAATTTGATCTCTTTAATGGTATTATCTTCAACTTTGAGAAATATCTTCATGATATCTCCGCACACAGGGTTGCCAACTGTACCAACGCCGGACGCATCTTCCATAACACCTACATTGCGCGGATTAGAAAAATGTTCCATTACTTTTGCACTATACATATCACACCAACTTTCTTATACTCTATTATATTTTTCACTATAAAGGGGCGACATCTGACGAAGCCTTTCTACAATCGGCGGTAATTTTTCCAAAAGGTAATCAATGTCTTCTTCAGTTGTAAATTCTGATAAGGTCAAACGCAAAGAACCATGTGCCAGTTCATGCGGCAAGCCGATAGCAAGCAGCACATGAGAAGGGTCGAGAGAACCAGAGGTACAGGCCGAACCGCTCGAAGCCGCAATTCCTGCCATATCCAACAGTAACAAAAGGCCTTCGCCTTCAATATACTGGATGCTGAAATTCACATTATTCGGCAGTCTATCTGCAGGATGTCCGTTTAAACGAACTTCGCTTATGCCTTCCTTGATACCCTTGATGAGCTTATTGCGAAGACGTGCAACACGTTCGCTGTTTTCCTTCATATTTTCTTTCGCATGTACGGCCGCCAAACCCAAACCTAAAATACCTGCTGTATTTTCAGTTCCGGCACGAATGCCTTTTTCCTGTCCGCCGCCATAAACCAAACTTCCTATTTTCACGCCTTGTTTAATATAAACGGCGCCAGTACCTTTTGGCCCATGAAATTTGTGAGCAGTAAGCGTCAAGAGATCAATATTATCAGCTTTGACATCGATAGGAATATGACCGGCTGCCTGCACAGCGTCAGTATGGAACAGCACGCCGTGTTTTCTGGCAATAGCACCAATTTCTCTGATTGGCATAATTGTACCTATTTCATTATTGGCATACATAACTGAAATCAAAATTGTTTCCGGTGTGATAGCTGCTTCGACAGTAGCTGTATCAACCTTGCCAAATTCATCAACTGGCAGATAGGTTACTGTATAACCTTCCTTTTCCAAAGCCTGACAAGTATGAAGAATGGCATGATGTTCAAATGCTGTTGTAATGATATGCTTGCCCTTTTTAGCATAGGCATGAGCAACACCCAAAAGCAGCATCGTATCACCTTCGCTGCCGCCCCCCGTAAAAATTATTTCCTTTGGTGAAGCGTTTATCAGTTCGGCTACCTGCTCTCTCGCAGTGTCGAGAATATTTTTTGCTTGTTGTCCTAATTTATAAATACTGGAGGGATTTCCATAGTTTTCAGTCATCGTTTTGCACATGGCTTCAGCAATACTTGGTAGAACCTTTGTAGTTGCCGCATTGTCCAAATATACTTGTTGCATCGCAATGCTCCTCTCTTTATTCCTATTCATAGTGTGTTGCTAGGATTTATTTTTAGTTTAGCAATTCCTAGCAATTTTGTCAACTATTATTTTTACTTGTACGGACCCCGCTGATATTGTCTTAATAGTGACAAGCGGCTTTGTCTTCATTATATTGGGCATGGATTAAAGAGTTCCTCTGGCCGCTTCCACACGCGACAATTCGCCTGCAAGCAGTCGGTCGCTGATGTGCAGCAGGCCCGTCACTTCTTTAGTCCTTGCCTTTTTTGATACATCTTCTTTTGTGATTGAAAGTATTCATTTTGTATTGTTTATGCTTTTAATTTTTTTCCTAAAAAATATTTGACTGGTTTCCCTGCTTATAATATAATGTGCTCAAGAATAATAATTAACACGATATGGGACTGGCGGATCAGTGGAATAACCACGTGGACCATATTGTAGAAACAGCCGACCGCCTGGGCAACAGTATGCTGCTCAGGCGGTTTTTTGCTTGTTTGTAAGCCTACTGAAACTTAGAAGAGAGGTGCTTAGCAATGCAAGAATGGAAAGGTTTTAATGAAGGAATATGGCAACAGGAAATTAACGTCAGAGATTTTATCCAAAAAAATTATCTGCCCTATGAGGGGGACGCTAGCTTTTTGGAAGGTCCAACTGTCAGAACAAAAGGTCTTTGGCTGGAATGCACAGAACTTTTGGCTAAAGAAATAGAAAACAACGGCGTTCTTGACGCGGATCCTGACCGTGTTTCTACAATTACTTCTCATAAACCAGGTTACATTGACCGTTTCAAAGAAATAATTGTTGGTTTGCAAACTGATAAACCCCTGAAAAGAAGCGTCATCGTCAATAGTGGTGTCCGTATGGCAGAACAAGCATGTGAAGCTTATGGCTACCAACTAAATCCCTTAATCAGTGATATTTATAATAATCATAGAACAACCCATAATAGTGCTGTCTTCAATGTCTATACCGATGAAATGCTTTTGGCCAGAAAAATAGGCATTATCACTGGTCTCCCAGATGCCTATGGCCGCGGACGTATTATAGGCGATTATCGTCGTGTTGCCCTCTATGGTATCGATAGACTTGTTGAAGCAAAAGAAAACGATTTAAAAGTTCTTGGTGAAATGTCTATGACGGAAGATGTTATACGTACGCGTGAAGAAATTGCTATGCAGATAGCTTCATTGCGTGGCATCGAGGAAATGGCAGCAAGCTACGGCTTTGATGTTTCCAAACCCGCCGCTAATGCCAAAGAAGCTGTCCAGTGGCTTTATTTCGGCTATCTGGCTGCCATCAAGGAGCAAAACGGTGCAGCCATGTCACTCGGACGCACTTCCACATTTCTTGACATCTACCTTGAACATGACCTCGCTGCAGGTCTGATTACAGAGTCTGAAGCTCAAGAGCTTATGGATCAGTTAGTAATTAAACTAAGGTTTGCCCGTCATCTTAGAACCCCTGAATACAATGAGCTTTTTGCCGGTGATCCTCTTTGGGTTACTGAAGTAATCGGCGG
>CAYTOV010000069.1:5516-7608 GCA_964439485.1 uncultured Acidaminococcales bacterium
CGCGATGAAAAAGTAGGTGTCCAGATGGCGCCTATGTTACCTTTACCGGAAGGCGAATATCTCGACTATGATGAAGTCCGTAAAAACTATAGCACAGTCTTAGACTGGCTCGCTGAACTCTATGTGAACACATTGAATATAATTCACCGTATGCATGATACTTATGCCTATGAAGCTGCCCAAATGGCGCTGCATGACAGCGAAGTCAACAGACTTATGGCTTTCGGCGTCGCAGGTTTATCAGTAGCGGTTGATTCCTTAAGCGCTATCCGTTACGGCAAGGTTAAGCCTATACGTAATGCGGAAGGCATTGCCGTTGATTTTGTTACCGAGGGGGATTACCCTTGCTTCGGCAACAACGATGAAAGAGTAGATTCACTGGCTCATGAGCTGACACACGAATTTATCACGAATCTGCGCAAACACGCGGCTTACCGTCAGGCAACTCACACCTTGTCAGTATTGACCATTACTTCCAACGTCATGTACGGCAAGAAAACCGGTGCTACTCCTGATGGCAGAAAAGCCGGTGAGGCATTTGCTCCAGGCGCTAACCCCATGCATGGCCGTGACCAAAAAGGTGCTCTTGCTGCTATGGCTTCAGTTGCCAATATTTCTTATGACGACTGTCGTGATGGTATTTCCTATACCTTCTCTATCGTACCTGGAGCGCTTGGGAAAACCGAAGAAACACGCATAGGCAATCTTGTTGCGATTCTGGATAGCTATATAATACACAAAGGTCATCATATCAACGTTAATGTTTTCAACAGGGAAGTGCTGCTGGATGCGATGGCTCATCCAGAACTGTATCCTCAGCTGACGATCCGCGTGTCCGGCTATGCAGTTAACTTCATTAAACTAAGCCCTGATCATCAGAAAGAAGTTATAAGTCGTACTTTTTATGAGGCTATGTAAAAATCATGAAAGCTTACTACCATTCTATTAATACTTTCGGTACAGTTGATGGCCCTGGTATAAGATACCTCTTATTTCTCGCCGGCTGCAACTTAGGCTGCAGTTTTTGTCACAACCCTGATACCTGGGTAAGAACTGGTAAAACAATTTCCGTTGATGAAATTGTTGAAGAAATAAAAAAGTACCGCGTCTTTTATGATAAGTCCGGCGGCGGCATCACTGTAAGCGGAGGTGAGCCTCTCTTGCAGGCAGTATTTGTCAGTGAACTTTTCGCCAAATGCAAAGAACTAGGCATTCATACTGCACTGGATACCGGTGGTTTTTTTGCTCAGGCTGAGCTTGATAAAGTATTGCCACATACTGATCTTGTTATGTTTTCGTTGAAAGCCGCTGATGAAGATGTCCATCGTCAACTAACCGGCAAAGATAATGCATTAATTCTGCAAAATTTGTTTCATGCGGCTTCCCGAACGCAATTAATTCTGCGCTACGTCGTAATACCTGGCGTCAATGACTCCGAAAATTCTCTGTCAAAATTAGCTGACGTTATCAAGAAATTACCATCAGACACAAAAATCGATCTTTTGCCTTACCACACGATGGGAAAGGCAAAATGGCAGATGCTCAAGATTCCCTATAAACTTAATACTGTCCCTGATGCTACCAAAGCTGATATTCAAAGAGTGAAAAACTTTTTTGTTCAGGCAGAAATCAATAATGATTATGTAAGTTAAAAGCAGAAAGAAGCGAGTTTTCCGACAAGTTGGATTGCTCGCTTCTTTCATATAATAAAATTGCATATAAATATAATAAAATTACATAAAAATTTGTTGACACCAGACCTGATATTGCGAATAATTAATTATGACTTGAAGTCAAATATTATAGGGAGATGATAGTGCATGGACAAAAAAATGTTCAATTCCTGCTGGCAATATTTGCCTTTATTGCCGTTGGCTGGCTAATGCCTACGCCGGAAGGTTTACCGCAGACAGGTAAGATGGCTTTAGCCGTTGGTGCCTTTACCATTATTGTTTGGATGACCAGTTGTATTGAAGGTGCTCTTAGCGGTCTCATGATTGTATTTTTGTTAGCAATAACCGGTGCGGCCAAAGTCGCCCAAGCCTTTTCTGGGTATGCAAACACATCACTTTGGTTGATTGTCATCGGCTTC
>CAYTOV010000070.1:0-1452 GCA_964439485.1 uncultured Acidaminococcales bacterium
CAGCCTCTGTTCAGACAAACTCCGCCCAGCTCCTTCTTTTCAATCAGCAAAACCTTAGCGCCAAGCTGTGCAGCACGAATTGCGGCGACGTAACCGCCGGTACCTGCTCCGATTACACAAACCTGATAGTTCATTTTTCCGCCTCCCAATTTTATCTTTTCAGCGTCCAAGCATCTTGGGCATATTTCGTAACAGATAACTCTCCAGCTGTCTCTTTTTCCATAGCGGTTAACTCTCCTACAGCCAGTTCAATGCCCAGCGCTTCGGCAAAACCTGCTTCCATGGCAAGACGCGCTTCATCCCAAGCCACATTTCTGCCTAAAGCTGTTTTTAGATCCATAACACGATTTTTAAGCATGCTGCAGGTTTGCTCTTTTTCTTCGCTGCCGACCTGCAAGATTCCTGCCAGTTGCTCAGCAGAAAAAGTAAGTAAAATGGAACCATGCTGCAAAATTACGCCATGCTTGCGTACCTGTGCGCTGCCAATCAGTTTTTTCTGACTAACAGTCAGTTCATAATGCGAAGGCGCATCGAAACAAGCCGCCGATGCTGGCTGTGGTATCTTGTGCGCATAAGCCGCCTGCGGTTTTGTCATTTCTGCGGTCAGTCCCAATTTTGCCAGGCCAAGCAGCAGGCCACGGCTCAGATAGCGGTAGGAAGCAGTGATCGTCATCGGCATATCAGGGTAATCTTCACCGACGATAATACTGTAGGTCAGTTCATTAGCATGCAAGACAGCACGACCACCTGTCAGGCGCCGCACCACATCAATGCCTTGTTTCTGGCAGGCTGCAAAATTGATTTCCCGCTCGCCGTGCTGAAAATAACCGATGCTGACAGCAGCAGGCTGCCAGCCATAAAAACGAATCGTCGGCGGTACCAGCTTAGCCGCATAAGAACGCATAATCGCTTCGTCTGTCGCCATATTGTGAGCAGCCGATTGAAAACCTGAATTGATTAAGCGCCAGGAAGCTGCGCCTTCTCTGTTTTGTGCAGTCTGCCATTGTGTTTCACTCAGCATCCTGCCACCCCGCTTTCCACGAAAGCCAGTTCCAATTCTTCTGCCGTCAAAGGTCGGTGGTAATTGTAGAGAACATCGCGCGGCTTCTCATTATAATAGGGACGATTGCAATCCTCGCATCCTGTAGTGCGAAAAGCATGACCATCAGCCAAAACCTCCCGCAAAGCCGGCACATTGATTTTAGTGATGCTTTCGCCCTCAAATTCAACAACCGTTGCTTCATAGCCCTTCTTCAATAATTCCAGTCCTATCTGCAACCGGCGATAACTGCCTCTGTCAGGAGGCTGCCGATCGGCGAATTTAGTCCCCTTGAGCGGCGTAAAGGCAAAAAGTCCGACCGTTATCTGCCGTTTACAACATTCGCAAATGACCTGCCACATTTCTTTTTCCGTTTCACCCAAGCCTACAATCAGGTGCGTCGTCATCCGGCC
>CAYTOV010000070.1:1552-3286 GCA_964439485.1 uncultured Acidaminococcales bacterium
CAGGCTCTCTTTATCTTGCCAGCCTGAAAAGCAAGGCCAATATTTCTGATAGCCTCTGCCTCAGGCGTTTCTTCCCAAGCTACTCGTGATAAAAACTTGCTTTGCGAGGTGCTGTCACGCGCCTGAGCGCAAAAAGCACAGTTGCGCATGCAGTGTTCACCCAGCATTACATAAGCTGTCGTGGGCAACGCGTCTATTTTTAGCTGTCTGGCACCAACTGCTCCTGCCGTGCCGATAGATAATTTCCATTCGCTCATAAAACGCAGCACTCCCAGCTTTCTTTGATAGTCAGACCCAGTTCACGCGCTCTTGCAAGAGCAGCAGCTGTCGGTTGGACAATGCCATTGATACCTGCTTCTATTGCCGCTTTGTCGAGTTCACTCCGATAAGTTCCTCCCGGACGCATACAACCCAGGAATAACGGCGTTTCAGGCAGCAAGGTGCGTGCTTCGCTGAGCAGTTCCACAACTTCAGTCAGTGTCGGCGGCGCACATTCGGCATATTCCGTGCCTTTAGTCGGCATGAAAACAATAAAAATCAGTCTTTCTATGCCTTCAGCTGCCAATAGGCGCAGAGCTTCACGTTCACCACGCAGCTTGCCGCCATTCAGGCCAATACAGATGTGCGGTGCTACCTGCGTGCAGTATTTTTTTAACAAGCGGTAGCAGGCAAGGTAATCCTCTACCGTTTTATTTAATTTCAGAGTTTCTTTAATCGTCAGATCATCACCAAGAAAATCAAAAGAAACAACATCGGCCAGCGGCGCGACCGCCTTAATTTCTTCTTCAGACAAAAGTCCTACATGAAAATTATAGCGATGTTCACCTTTGAGTTTCGCCAGCTTATCTAATTTATCCATTACGGCGACTTTACCGCTCAAATCACAGCCGCCGCTGATAAGGCAGCTGCTTCCCTTGATATCCTCTGTTTTTTCGAGCCCGGACAAAGGCGTCATCTTAGACAAATAATGCCCACCGCAGTGGGCACATTTGAGGGCGCAGGCCGCTCCGGTTACGCTGATACTTTCCGTATCCTGCGGCCTTGCTACCAAAAGTTCCGGCGCAAAATTTTGATGACGAATTTGCCAGGCAGCCGTCAAGGCTCCCATCTTACCACCGGTTTGCGGGCAGCCAGTGTTTCATCCAGACGGCTGACAATGGTATTGTGCGGTGCCGTATGCACGATTTCCGGATTTTCTGCCGCTTCCTGTGCAATTTTCTTCATCGCGTCGATGAAGCCGTCCAAAGTCTCTTTGCTTTCCGATTCCGTAGGCTCTATCATCAGAGCTTCCTCGACAATCAACGGGAAATAGATTGTCGGCGGATGATAACCATAATCAAGCAGTCGTTTTGCAATATCTAACGTATGGATACCATGTTCTTGCTGCTTCTTGGAAGTCAGCACACATTCATGCATACAGAAACGGTCAAACGGTGAATCAAAAGCTTCTGACAGCATTTTTTTGCAGTAATTAGCATTGAGGACCGCATCCTCACTGGTCTGACGCAGGCCAGCAGCGCCCATGGTCAGGATATAGGCATAAGCTCTCACGATAACACCGAAATTGCCATGGAAAGAATGTACCTTGCCGATGCTTTTTGCCGATTTCGCCCAAACATATTTGTCGCCTTGTTTCTCCACATGCGGATCAGGTAGAAATGGCAGTAATCTTTCTTTAACACCGATTGGCCCGGAACCAGGTCCGCCGCCGCCGTGTGGTGTGGCAAAAGTCTT
>CAYTOV010000070.1:3386-4554 GCA_964439485.1 uncultured Acidaminococcales bacterium
TTAATTTCTACGGCATCCATGCCGCACATTGCCGCGGAAGCAGGGTTAGTGCCATGAGCTGAATCCGGTACGATAACCTTCGTACGCGCCAGGTCACCGCGATCACGGTGGTAAGCACGAATAAGTTTCAGACCAGTCAATTCACCATGTGCTCCGGCTACAGGCTGTAGGGTTACACCTGCCATGCCAGCAATTTCAGCCAGACTCTCTTCCATTTTGAAGAGCACTTCCATCGCGCCCTGTACCGTATCCTCTGATTGCAGTGGATGCAAAAGTGCAAGACCAGGATAACGTGCAACATCTTCATTGACTTTCGGATTATATTTCATCGTGCAGGAACCGAGCGGATAAAAGCCCGTATCAACACCGAAATTACGATTGGACAGCTGGGTATAATGACGCATCAGCTCGAGTTGGCTGACTTCCGGCAAAGCTGCCTTTGCAGTGCGCAGATATTTTGCCGGCATTAGGTTCTCCGCCAACGGCACATCGCAAGCAGGCAGGTCTATCGCTTTGCGTCCAGGTTTACCCAATTCGAATAATAAAGGCTGCTCGTTCATTTTAACGCCTCCAATCCAGCTACCAAGGCGTCAATTTCAGCTTTGGTTCTTTTCTCCGTTACACAAACCAGCATATGTCCTGCCAGTTCCGGATAATATTCGCCTAAGTCGAGACCGCCGATGATTTTTTCTTTCAAAAGTTCTTTATTGACTTCTGCTGCCGGTTTGTCCAGCTTAACAACAAATTCCTGGAAGAATGGTGCGTCAAAAGCAGCTTGGGCAGCGCCTGTTTTTAAAATCTCGCCATAGGCATAGTGCGCTTTCTGCAGGCACTGGCTAGCTGTCTCAGCGTAACCTTCCTTGCCCATCGTTGCCAAATATACGGAAATCGCCAAGGCGCAAAGTGCTTCATTGGAACAGATATTGGAAGTAGCTTTTTCACGGCGAATATGCTGCTCGCGTGCTTGCAGCGTCAGCACAAAACCACGTTTGCCATCTCTGTCGACAGTCTGACCAACTATTCTGCCAGGCAGTTTGCGCATCAGCTTGCTGCTTGCCGCAAAGAAGCCGAGATAGGGGCCACCGAATGAAATAGCGAGGCCGAGAGGCTGTCCTTCACCAACAACCATGTCAGAACCCAATTTGCCAGGTGCTTCGAGAAGACCAAG
>CAYTOV010000070.1:4654-7606 GCA_964439485.1 uncultured Acidaminococcales bacterium
GGTTGATACTGCGTATAGGCGGTATAAAATTCAGAACGACGCAAAACGTGGTCGACCGTGCTCGGAATAAAATGATCATAAGCACCGGCACCTAAAAAGCAGGCATATTCCTGCAGATTGGCATTAGCCGCCGCGAGTTTCTGAAAGTATTTAGTCAGTTCCGGTTCGCTGAGAGGCCCAGGAAGATTCAAAGAGCGATGCAATCTGATTTGTTCCGGAATGTCGCAAAACAAATCCATGGTGTCTTGGACACCGATTGCCGCCAGCATCTCCTGTCTGTCCTCAGCGGTATGAGGCAGATAGCTCCAAGTCATTGGTTTATGCCTCCTCAGACAAGAGTTTTTTATAGGCTTCTGCGTCGAGCAGTTCTTTTAATTCGCTTTCATCAGAGATTTCGATAACAGCGATCCAGCCTTTGCCGTAAGGATCTTCATTAATCAATTGAGGTGCATCTGTAAGTTCTTCATTGGCTTCAATTACCTTACCGGAAATCGGGCTGTAGACATCGGAAACAGCTTTAACTGATTCGATAGTGGACAAGCCGTCGCCGCCATTAATTTCTGTATCTGCTTCCGGCACTTCGACGAAAACTACATCGCCGAGCTGGTCCTGGGCAAAATCAGTAATACCGATGATTGCCTTGCCATTTTCAACTTTCACCCATTCATGGTCTGTAGAATACAATAATTCTGCTGGTATTTTCATAATAATCTCTCCTTTGATTTTTCAGTCTGCTAATTTATTTTTCAGCCTCTTTTGTAAAAAGGTTTTGCTACGATAATAGCGCTGATATCCTTGCCACGAACTTCCACAGCAATTTCTCTGCCAATTTCGGCATAAGCCGCATCAATTAAAGCCAATGCCATATTTTTGCCCAAAGTTGGCGCCGGAGAACCAGTTGTCACAGAGCCGATAACTTTGCCGTCGGCTTTAACAGGATAGCCTGCTCTTGCGATACCGCGGCCGGTAACTTCCACACCCATTACTTTCTGCGCCAAGCCAGCGGCTTTTTGTGCTTGCAAAGCTTCCAGGCCGTTAAAAGCTGCCTTATCTAATTTTACAAAGCGACCCAAACCAGCCATTAGTGGTGAAATTTCCGCGGACAGTTCATGCCCGTAAAGAGGCAGGCAGCTTTCGAAACGCAGAGTGTCGCGACAGCCTAAGCCCGTCGGCAAAATACCTTCTTCTTTGCCGGCAGCCATGATTGCTTCCCACAATTCTGCTGCGTCACCAGGTGCACAGTAAATTTCATAACCGTCTTCACCGGTGTAACCAGTACGGGAAACCAGGGTTTCTTTGCCAGCAACCATAACTTCCGGCAGAAAATGATAGTATTGTATATCGCTGACAGGAGCGTCGGTCAGTTTGGAAAGGATGGCAACCGCCGCAGGTCCTTGCAAAGCAAGTTGCGCAGTTTCATCAGATTTATTGGTCAGAACAACCTCAAAACCAGAAGCATTTTCCTGCATCCAGTTCCAATCTTTTTCGATATTGGCTGCGTTGACAACGATCAGATATAATTCTTCGCCATATTTGTACACCAGCAAATCGTCGACGGTGCCGCCATCTTTATAGCACATAGGTGAATAACGGATCTGGCCCTCTTGCATACCAGCCAAATCATTGGTCACCAAATTTTGCAAAAAGGCAAAGGCACCTTTACCCTCAGCCCAGATTTCTCCCATGTGAGAAACATCGAACAAACCTGCTTTAGTTCTTACAGCATTGTGTTCATCGATAATACCGGAATATTGTACCGGCAAAAGCCAGCCGCCAAATTCCACAATTTTGCCGCCGTATTTGATATGTGTGTCAAAAAGCGGTGTTTTCTTCCCTTCCATTCCTCTACCTCCTCATTTTGCGATACATGAAAATATAAAATAAAAAAACAGAGACTCGAAGTCAATACTCCTTTGTCTCTGTTGTATCTGTGAGAGAATAAAAACGGTTGCACGCCAAACATTATAGCTCCCAGAGGTTAGTCAGGTTAAAATCCTTTTGCCTGAGAGTTTCACAAAGTCACTTGCCCCTTCGGCGCCGCATTGAAGCGATCTCTTTCTTAACCATCATCCCACCATATTTAGTTGTCTGTATACATCCTTGACGCTATTATAGCTAGAAAAGTCTTGTAAAGCAACCCTAAAAATAATTATATTCTGTATACATTTTCAAGCAGGAACTCTTTGGTAAAGAACGAACAGTTTATTTATTCAAACTTTTTGGAGGCTTTTCGTAATGAAAAATGAAAAATTAGCAAAGCTCGCAGATGAGCTCGATAAATGCACCGCCTGTGCTTTTCGTGAATCGGCCATTGCACCGGTTGGCTGGTTCGGTAATCCCGAGAGCCCTATTGTTTTCGTTGGCGAAGGCCCCGGCGGCGTCGAGGATGACTATGGCTGCCCGCTGATCGGCCCTTCTGGTCAACTGCTGGACAAAGCTCTTTGGTCCGTGAAAATGACCAGGGACCGAGTCCTTACCACTAATGTCATTAAATGCCGCCCGCGCAACAATAAGACTCCTAATATTGCCGAAGCAGATTTCTGTGGTAAACTCTGGCTCGAAAAAGAGCTGGCAATAATACAGCCGAAAGTTGTTGTCGCTTTAGGAGGCGTCGCCCTGCACTTTCTCGGCAATGCCGATATGCGCATCACCAAGGACCGCGGACAGTGGTTCAAAACAGCACAAGGCTTTGACTGCATAGCTACCTTTCATCCTGCCTATCTGCTGCGCCTAAGTGGTCACGGCCTCGTCACAGCCAAATGGGATGTCTTCCATGACCTCGAAGCCGCCCGTGAGAAAGTGATTGCCGCTGCTCCCGACTACCAGCTGATGAGCGAAGCCCCGACCAATCTCTTTGCGCTTTTCGAAAAGCGTAAGAAGTGAAGCGCGGGCCATCTAAATAAACAAACGCCAATCCGTTAGGATTGGCGTTTAACATTACAAAATTGATTT
>CAYTOV010000071.1:0-7294 GCA_964439485.1 uncultured Acidaminococcales bacterium
TTGAGCCCCAATAAAACCCTGTGGACTTCATTCGCGCTGGAAACGAAAAATAAGCGCATTTTCTACAGCGGTGACGGTGGCTATGGTCCGCATTTCAAAGAAATCAGGGAAATGTTTAATGGCTTCGATCTGGTAATTTTGGAAAATGGCCAATATGACAAAAGATGGCCCTATATCCACATGATGCCGGAAGAAGTAGCACTGGCTGCCGATGAGTTGAATGCTGATGCTCTCTTGCCGGGGCATTCAGGCAAATTTTCCATAGCGAATCATGCCTGGGACGAACCATTTAAAAGAATAACAGAAGCGAGCAAGGATAAGCATTACAAGTTGTTGACGCCGATTATAGGTGAAGCTGTGGAACTGGGAAATCAGGAGCAGAAATTCTCCCATTGGTGGGAAGGTCTCAAATAAAAGCATAGTTTAAAAAACTTGACTTGGAGTGAACTCTAAGAGTTACAATTAGAAAAGATAGGATAATACTTCGGAGGTAGTTTTGTGAAAAGAATCTTAAAAATACTAATACCATTAGTTTTAATTTTATGCGCAGGAGCATATGCCTTTGTTCCAGGTGTGCAATCATTATCGCAGCAGCCCTTTGTTTCTTCGAAAAGCACAGCAGGGGGCTATGCTTCTATGAGCAAAAATGAAGCAATGTATATTCGCCAGATTATTGCCGCTGACAATGCGAAAGCGCGTACAATCATGTGGCAGTCAGAAGCTGCAGAAAATGGCGCTTTTGTGGAATACCGGGTCAAAGGAAAAGAACAAATAAATTCAGCACCGGCAACGAATGAGCCATTTACAGATGATAAAATCACTACCTATCTGCATGCGGTTACTTTAAGTAATTTAACGCCGGATACCAAATATGAATATAGGGTAGGTTATGGCGATAAGCGCAGCGAGTGGCAGGATTTTGCTACAGCTGGCCAAGGTAGTTTTAAAGCAATCATCTTCCCTGATTCACAGTCCAATGATTACAGAGGATGGGAGAAGCTGGCGCAAGCAGCTGGCAAAGCTAATCAGGATGCAGCATTCTTTGTTAACATGGGTGACTTAGTAGATAATGGCGAAGACCATACTCAATGGCGTGCCTGGTTTGATTCTCTGCGGGGCATAATAGACAAAATTCCTGTGGCACCCATATTGGGCAATCATGAAACCTATGATTTGAATTGGAAGGTTCGCATGCCGACAGCGTACTTGAACCTGTTTTCGCTTCCCGCCAATGGTAGTCAGGAGCGGAAAAATCAGTATTATTCCTATGATTATGGCGATGCGCATTTTGTTGTTTTGAATACGCAAATGGCTGAGATGGAACAATTTCAACCAGGGCTTTTGGCTGAGCAAACGGAATGGTTTAAAAACGATATTGCTAAGACCGACAAAAAATGGAAAGTTGTTTTGATGCATAAAGATATTCTGACTTATGCCTTTAAGAACAGGACGGATCGCCAAGCAGGTATTTCTGATATTGGTCAGGCGTTTATGCCATTATTTGACCAATATGGCGTCGATGTTGTTCTTACTGCTCATCTGCATACCTATCGTAACAGAGGCAATATATATAATTTCGAGCGTGATACCAAAGGGCCATTGTACATACTTACCGGTGTGGCAGGTAATGTGCGTTATCCGGAATTGTGGGCTGATCATTCTCTCGATGTGACGGTAGCTCCACAACCGGAAACAGACAATTATATGACGCTGGAAGTAAACGGTAATACTTTAAGACTAGCTGCCTTTTTGCCAGACGGTAAACAAATTGACAAGGTAGAAATAAAAAAATAAGATCGGGTGATTAAGTCGAGGACTATAACAAGCTGAAACAGGCTTGGAATAAAAGGGATGATATTATGAAAAAAGTATTAGCATTGGTTACTACTCTGATTATGGCTCTCACTCTTGTTGGCTGCGGAGGTAATGACGGTTCTAAGACAAAAACAGAACCCAAAGCTGATGTCGCAGCGCCAAATGTGAGCAGCCAAGTTACAAAAACTGGTGAAAAACCTGGGAAAATTCTAATCGCTTATTATTCGAGGACAGGTAACACTCGTAGTGTTGCTCAAGAAATTCAAAAAAATGTTGGCGGCGATCTTTTCGAAATCAAGACGACTAACACTTATCCGGAAGAATACCAAGCGACTACAGAGCAAGCTAAAACTGAAAAAAATAATAATTTCCGCCCGGAGCTCGCTGCAAAAGTCCCCAATATAGATTCTTATGATGTTATTTTTGTTGGTTACCCTATTTGGTGGGGAACGATGCCGATGGGAGTATTTTCCTTTCTGGAGCAGCATAATTTGGCTGGCAAAACCGTTATACCGTTTTGTACTCATGGAGGCAGCGGTCTTGGTGACAGCGTAAGTGACATCAAGAAGAGCCTGCCACAAGCGAATGTTTTGCCAGGATTTGCTCTGCGTGGTTCTGAGGCTGGTAAATCCCAGACAGAAATTGCAAACTGGCTGAAGAACATCGGTCTAGGTAAATAAAAATTATGTTTCGAAGATTGACTTGGAGTTGACTTCAAGTGTTAAAATTACTGCTACAGGAGGTTTTAAACAATGACAATTACCGAAGTTGCTAAATTATTTGAGCTTTCGGCTGATACATTACGTTATTATGAACGTATTGGTATTATTCCCTGTGTAAATCGCAATCCTAATGGCATCAGGAATTACACTGAGAATGATCGCGGCTGGGTCGGTTTTGCTAAGTGTATGCGTAGTGCTGGCTTGCCGGTTGAAGTATTGATTGAGTATGTTACATTATTCCAACAAGGCGATGCTACTGCTGAGGCAAGAAAAGAAATTCTCATTGAACAGCGGGATAAATTAGCCGAACGTATAGCAGAAATGCAAGAAACCCTGGAGCGGCTTAATTACAAAATAGAAAATTATGAAACCGGTATCAGAAAAGCGGAAGCCAATCTAAAATTAGATAACGAATAAATATTTATGCCGACTTGGAGCAAAATTCAGGTCGGTATTTTTTATAAACGTTACCAAAGAAATATGGGTGGCAGACTCAATTTGATATGTGAAAGGCTTACCTAATTTTTATAGGCAGTATAAGTAAAAGAGCAAAAGATTTATAATAGAAGTGGATATCATTTAAGTATCCAAAACTGATAATAAAGATAGGTGTGTGCCTTGAAAAAATATATTGAAAGTATAGATTTATTGAAAGGGCTTTGCCTTATATTAATGGTTTTCATCAATTTTTTTGATGAAATTGCCGAAGTCAGCATCCTGGAATCACGACAGGGCATTTATATTGATTTTTTGGTTACGTCACTTGTACCGAACGTTTTTATGACGCTAATGGGGTTTTTGCTGATTCTGAGTGGCGGATATAAAGCTAAAAAAGTTTTTGCAAAGGCGATTACGATTTTATTTGTCGGTTTTGCTGTTAACTTCATTCGGGTGCCTTTGCCACAACTAATTGGCAATCACTTGGGCATTACTGAATATGGTGACTTGCTTGGCAATGCTATCTATCACTTAACTATGATTGATATTTATTCGTTTGTCGGATATGCCTTGCTGACGATTATCCCGTTGACATTCTTTAGCTTGCCCTATCCAATTTATCTTGTCTTCAGCGGTTTGGCTATGCTGGCGGCAAGTTTCGGCGAAGAGATACTTGATTGGCTACCCTTGGAGTTTGAGTTTATTTTTGGCTATCTTTTTATTGGTGAGGAAAAGAATGTCTACTTTCCTCTTTTTCCATGGCTTGCATATATTTTCCTGGGGATTGGTCTCGGGCTTTTTTATCTGCAGTATGGCAAAAAGCTTCTGTATAAAGTATTAGCGATTTCAGGACCGGTGTTATTAGTCGTTGGTTATACTATTTTTAAAGCAAACTATGATTTTAATAACGGTTTTTCCATGCTGCATGATTTTTATCAGCATGATTATACTGTCGGCATTTATTTGCTTGGCATGGCTATGCTGCTCATTTTTGTGGCGGAAGCCTTTTTGCCTAAGTTACCGCATTTAGTAAAGAACCACTTTATTTTCACTAGCCGGCATATCATAAAATTCTATTTTTTCAGTTGGGTATATACAGGCTGGTTTGTAACGTTGCGCAGTTTTAACAATGATTTTGACGTTAGTGAATGTATTCAGGGTGCAGCTATCATTTATCTTCTTTCATATTTCAGCGTGCTATGTCTGGAAAATTTGCGCATGTTGGGTGCAGCAAAAGATAAATAATAATTATGTTACAGGAACGTCACTTGACAAATTTTTAAATTCATACTAAAATACTATAAATTCTACATGAATAATATTATTAATGAAAGGTATCATCAAAATTACTTGCCGGAACTTTTGCAGCCGGCCTCAAGAGCTCTGACAAGATTTATATAATGGATGATTAAAAGGATATTTAAGAATGACTATAGAAAAAGCACAAAAACTAAAAGATTATTTACAAAAATTAGAAAGCGTCGTTGTGGCGTTCTCCGGTGGTGTTGACAGCTCATTTTTGGCTGCAGCAGCCTACAAAGTGCTGGGGGATAAAGCAATCGCTGTGACCGCAGTGTCCGAAACGCTTTCCGAAACCGAAAAAATGGAAGCACGTAAGACTGCTGCGACTATTGGCATTAAGCACGAAGAGATATGGATCAGTGAATTAGAAGATCCTGAGTTTGCAGCCAACAACGGTGATCGTTGCTATCACTGCAAACACACACGCTTTGGCGCTTTGACCACTTGGGCAAAGGAACATGGGTATAAATGGGTGATCGATGGGTCCAATATAGATGACCTTTGTGATTACCGTCCTGGTATGAAGGCTATTAAAGAATTGAATGGCGTCTGCAGCCCTCTGTTGGAGAATGGTTTAGCCAAAGAAGATATACGCAGTTTGTCAAAAGTTTGGGGTCTGCCGACCTGGAATAAACTCAGCATGCCGTGTCTTTCTTCACGTATTGCCTACGGAGAACAAATAACACCGGAGAGGCTGCGTCAGGTAGAACAAGCGGAAGCAATCATACGCACGTATGTTAAAGGACCTGTACGTGTTCGTCATCATGGCGTTCTTGCCAGAATTGAAGTTGATGCTAAGTTGTTGGGAATTCTGGCTATACCGGAAGTCGCAGCAAATATCAATAAAGAAATAATGGCTTTGGGTTTTAAATATGTTACTTTTGATTTAGCTGGCTATCGCACAGGCAGTTTGAACGACCAATTGCCTGATTTAAAAAAGGAAGCCTGAAATAACGAGGAGGAAATAAGTATTGCATGCATTTTCACGTACAGAAATGATCATAGGTGAACAGGGCATCAGGCGGTTAGCTGAAGCCAAGGTAGCAATCTTTGGCGTGGGCGGAGTCGGCAGTTATGTTGCCGAAGCACTGGTACGTGCAGGTGTAGGCAATTTTGTCCTGGTAGACGACGATACGATCTGTTTAACGAATACTAATCGCCAGCTGCATGCAACTCGTAAAACGATAGGGCAGCCGAAGGTTGAGGCGATGCGGCAGAGAATGCTGGATATTAATCCGGCAGCGGTAATTGAGACAATCCAGTCTTTTTATCTCCCAGAAAAAGCTGAGCAGCTGATTAAAAATGATTATGATTACATCATTGATGCCCTGGATACGGTTACTGCCAAAATAGATTTGGCTGTGCAGGGAAAAGAAAGAGGTATTACGGTTATTAGCGCAATGGGTGCCGGTAATAAGCTTGATCCAGGCGGATTTAAGGTCACTGACTTATCGAAAACTAATGTTTGCCCCTTGGCAAAAGTAATGCGTAAAGAGTTGCGTAAGCGGGGAATAGAGCATCTGAAGGTTGTGTATTCAGAGGAAAAACCTTGCGTACCATTACAGATAGAAGCAAATAATTGCAGCAGCCATTGTATTTGTCCACCTGGTTCGACGAAACATTGTCTGGAAAAACGCAGCGTGCCCGGAAGCATCTCTTTTGTGCCGGGGATAGTAGGCCTATTGATTGCCGGTGAGGTCGTCAATGATTTGCTGGCGGCAGAATAGAAAAATAGAGTAAAAATAGCGGTAAACTTTTAAAGTTTACCGCTATTTTTAAAAATTAATATGTGTGTTTTATGATAGCCTGGACTCATAGTTCAGGCGATTTTTTATTTTAGGGGGAGTGGTATGCGCAAATTTATTTAGATCAATCTGCATAAAAGTTGACATTAAGTGCAACTGCGCTATATATTATAATTAATAATAATTTAAACATACAAAAAAATTTAAGGAGGGAAAAACAATGACGGTAAAATGGGACGGAACGAAGCTGTTAAAAACAATTGTTGCCAATGAAGAGTCAACTGCTAAACTTTACAGAGCAATTGCAGAGAACGCTAATATCGGTGCTAAATTTTTTGAAATATTGGCTGCGGATGAAGAAAGGCACAAAATGATCTACGAAGCACTGTTATCTAAATATGCTGACAAACTAGGACTGGAATTGGACGAAGCGTATTCGGAATACGTTGATCTCTTGATTAGGAGGAACGTAGTTTTTGACAATAAACTGATCGAAGATGCAAAAACAATCGATAGACGCGACCAGATTTTGGAAATCGCCGAACGGGCTGAGCGAGACGCAATCTTGTTTGTATCTGAACTCCAGAAAATGTATCCGATTATGGCAAAGGAAGAAATGGCCATTATCCTGAACGAAGAAAGAAAGCACTTAAAGATGGTTCTTGAAAAGCAGGAATTGCCGCAGCCTTATATTCGGGGTCTTTGATTTAAGGCTATTTGCAAAAATGAATATGTGTAATTTATGTTCGCCTGGACTTATAGTTCAGGCGATTTTTTTATGTAGTCATACATACCTGATATATATTTTCCTAATTTTAAAAAGCTTGACTTGGAGTTAACTACAAGGAATAGAATGTAAATAGTAAAATTTTGGAGGCGTACAATGAAAGAAATAAATTGTTGTGATTCTGTAAAAATGGCAGATACTGCCGTATTTGGAGAAGACTTTAAGCAGGCTCCTGTTATTGGCAGCACTTATTTACAAAAAAATGATGGCAATGGATCGAGTGCAAAGGTTTACTTTACGAAGCATATTGATGCTGAGCACTTGATCAAACTGTATGAAACGATCAATGAAGGAATTTATGGTAAGGTAGCGATTAAGATTCATACCGGTGAACCCCATGGACCGAATATTTTGCCGCAGGCTATGGTGAAAGCTTTTCAGGCAAATGTTCCGGACAGCACAGTGGTGGAAACGAATACGCTTTATCAAGGGGGCCGCTATACGACCGAGGAGCATAGAAAGACACTCGAAACAAATGGTTGGAC
>CAYTOV010000072.1:0-7246 GCA_964439485.1 uncultured Acidaminococcales bacterium
CCGCCGCCGATGCCCGCAAAAAAGGCACTGATCATGAAAGCCAGACATTTATGTTTGAACAAATCGATACCCATAGCTTCAGCCGCTATCTCATCTTCCCTGATAGCTTTAAAAGCTCTGCCGTAGGAGGAATTTATCAAGGCAGTTATAAACATGAAAATTACAGCTGTAAACGCAAAAATGTATCTGACGTCATTAAGCGGAGGAATATCCTTAATGCCAAGAGCGCCATTGGTAATCGACTGAGCATTGGTGATAACAATACGGATTATTTCAGAAAAGCCCAAAGTAGCAACCGCAAGATAGTCACCACGCAGCCTCAGTACCGGTGTTCCAATCAGAAAAGCTACCAGTGCCGCTAATAACCCACCGATAATCAATGCCAGCCAAAGCGGCATATAAATATCAGCAATCAGCGGATTCATTGGTGCGGCATAGAAAACAGCAGGGCGCAGTGCAACAGGCACCGTGAAAATGCCAACGACATAGGCACCGATAGCCATAAAACCAGCCTGTCCCAGGGAAAACTGTCCTGTAAAACCGTTGGTAAGGTTCATAGAAAGGCCGATAATAGCATAAACCATACACAGATTAACTATTCTGCGTATATAAGAGTCAGTTTCAAAATTAACATACCAGGCAAGGGCGAAAAGGCCAGCCATTAAAATAATCGTTAGTATCAGATTTCTCTTATTCGCCATGATCACACCTTCTCCGTTGTTTTTTCGCCCAGAAGGCCTGTAGGCTTGTAGAACAGTATGATAATCAACACGATGAAGGCAAAGGCATCACGATAACCGGAAAGCTGTGGGAAAAAAGCGACAATCAAAATTTCACCTAGTCCAAGAATGAAACCACCAAGAACAGCTCCCTTGATGTTGCCGATACCACCGATAACAGCAGCGATGAAACATTTCAAACCAGGCATTACGCCTAAGAGCGGTGTAATTCCAGGATAACGGATGCCCCACATGATAGCACCGATGGCTGCCAGTATCGAGCCGATAGCAAAGGTAATAGAAATTACATTATCGATATTTATACCCATGACACGGGCTATTTCATAGTCTTTGGACACAGCGCGCATAGACATGCCGATTTTAGTATGATTGACAATATGCAGCAAGACAACCAGGCAAATAATTGTAACCACTGGGATAACCAAACTGATTGCCTGTACTTGCACACCAGCGATGTTAATATTTTGTGCTAGCAATTCAATATTAGGAAAACGCAGAGGCCTGCCGCTGAAAAGATAGTTAGCCAGGTTTTCCAGCAGGAAGGATGCGCCGATAGCCGAAATCAGAACAGAATTTTTTGGAGCATCGCGCAACGGACGATAAGCTGCGCGCTCAATAACCACACCCAAAAGTGCAGTCGCAATGATAACTCCTACAAAGGTAAGATACCAGGGTATGTTAAAGACCGTAATACCGAAGAAAGCAAAATAGCAAGCCATCATAACGATATCACCATGGGCAAAGTTAATCATCAGCAGGATACCGTAAACCATCGTATAGCCGATAGCTATCATGGCATAAAGGCTGCCTAGTGATATTCCGTTAACCATGTGCTGCGCAAAACTTGCGCCGGACATATTAAAAATTGCTTGGAAAAATTCCATTATTTACACCACCATACATATTTGAAAAAAGAATTGCTTCCTTCCCTTGGGAAGGAAGCACAATAAATAATCAGGTTGAAATCTTATTTATTTTACATCAACAAAATCAAGATATTTGAACTTGCCATCTTTGACAGTTTTAATGATGGCAGCTTTAATAGCATCGCCATTTTTATCGAGAGTAGTTTTGCCAGTGACAGTTTCCAGATCTTTGGTTTGTGCGATAGCGTCGCGAATCTTCACGGAATCAGTGGTAGTGCCAGCGCGTTTAATACCGTCAATAGCAATCAGGTAAGCATCATAGGCTAAAGCAGTAAGTGCAGAAGGTTCACCTTTATACTCTTTTACATAAGCATCAAGGAATTTTTTAGCTTCTTCAGTAGTTGCTTTTTCACGGTCAAAAGCAGTGGAAAGGCTTGCACCTTCAACATCTTTGCCGCCTACATCAATGAATTCCTGAGTTTCCCAAGTGTCACCACCAAGGAATGGAACTTCAAGACCAAGCTGACGAGCTTGTTTAATCAGCAATGCAGATTCAGTAAAGTTACCAGGTGCGAATACAGCATCAGGGTTTTTAGCTTTAATGTTAGTCAAAATAGCGGAGAAGTCTTTATCACCAGTCTGGTAGTTAGCAACTTCAATTACGCTGTCAGGATTTCCTGTCAATTTAACAAATGCTTCTTTGAAGAACTTAGCAAGACCTACAGCATAGTCATTGGATACTTCCTGAATAATAGCTACTTTTCTTGCGCCATTCTTATATGCATAGTTAGCCATTACAGTACCTTGGAAAGGATCAATAAAGCAAGCACGGAAATAATAGTCGTTATTTGCAGTTACCTGAGGGTTAGTGCAGCTTGTGCCAATGGCAGGAATCTTGTTTTCCTTTACGATATTGCCAGCAGCCATAGCGAGTGAAGAACCATAGGTGCCGATAATTACTTTAACCTTATCCTTTTCAATCAGGCGGGCAGCTACAGAAGCAGCTTCAGCCTTATCGGATTTATTATCAGCTATAACAAGTTCAACCTTTTTGCCAAGAACCTCAGGATGTAATTTGTTAGCCAATTTAATACCGCGTAATTCCAATTCACCGCCTGCTGCGTTATCCCCTGTCAGAGGCTCGAATACACCGATTTTGATTACGTCGGATTTTGCGGCATCCTTCTTCTCTCCACCGCAACCGGCTAGCATACCGACTGCAAATGTTGAGGCCAATAAAACTGATAGAATCTTTTTCACAACTATCTTCCCCTTTATTGTTTTTTTGTAATGCACACACATCTAATTGCTCATTATTATAGCACGCTGTTAAAAGCATTACAATATTACAAAAAAGTCACAAATAGTTACAATTTAAAACACGCATTTTCCCCAAAACTGTATATATGTCATTTTCCAGTAGTGTTTATGTCACGGGCAATCGATGTTTTTGTTCTCACACAAGAGACATTGCCAAAAACATTTTCTTTGCGAGTCCACAATACACGGACAGATATTTTCCAATAATTTACAGAAAATTATTCTGTTCTTTTGTTTGTGCCGCGCATCTCACGTAAATAATCCGTAACCAGACGGGTACGTTCTTCAAAGGTAACCAAGCCTGTTTTCGTGTTTTTTTCCAAAAAAGGCAGGAGCAGTTCCAGTTTGTCCTTTTTGTCAATGATTTCCAGCACTATCGGCAGGTTGGTCGGTTCTGAAAATCTGATCAGCGGCCTTCTTTCAAGACCACGGGCTTCAGTAGCATAGCCTTCTATACATTTAAAAACTGTGGCGCCCGCAATTTCCAGTCTCCTTGCCTCTTCGATGATAGCATTGAAAAGAGGCTTGTCATTGTAATAAACATCCTCAGCAGTATAAATCTTCAAAACCCAGATTTGCTCAAATTCCATTGTCATGAATCATCACCCGCTTTCATTTCCTTATACTTACCTAGATTCTATCATACCCAAATAATTTATGAGAAAATTTTGACGAATTATTGTTTAAGCGCTTCATTCAAACTGCCTGTTCGATAACCTTTGATATCAATCGCTGTATAAGTGAAACCCATTTTTGCAAAGGAATCAGCTATTTTTTCACGTATTGCACCATTTAAAAGTAAGGGAATATCTACTTCCGGCACTTCAATTCTGGCTAGTTTATCATGACAGCGCACACGCAGTTGTTTAAATCCCAGCGTCATCAAAAAAAGCTCAGCTTCTTCAATCATTGCCAGTTTCTCCTTCGTTATTGGTTCACCGTAAGGAATACGGGAAGCAAGACAGGCAAAAGAAGGTTTATCCCAAGTGGGCAGGTTCAGCATCTGCGACAAAGCTCTTATTTCTTCCTTTGCCAATTGAGCTATCCGCAAAGGGCTTTTGATTTCGAGTTCTGCAAGGGCTAGCATACCCGGGCGATAATCCCTTTCGTCATCCAGATTGGAGCCATCCACAACCTGCTGTATCTCCATTTTTTGAGCCAAAGCCTTGATCTGCGTAAATAATGCTTTTTTGCAAAAATAGCATCGGTCAGGAGGATTCTCCGCAACATGCGGAATACTGAGTTCATCTACTCTGATGAATTCATGCTGAACTCCTAAAGCAGACGCAAAAAGTGTTGCCTCTTTCACTTCCTTTTCCGGTACAAACCCCGAAAGCAACGTAATAGCAATGACCTTTTCGCCCAGAACTTCTTTAGCCGCGGCCAGCAGGAATGTGGAGTCTACACCACCTGAAAAAGCAACTGCCAAACTATCGAATCCTTGTAAATACTGCTTTAAATCTTCGTATTTTTCCTTAAGCTGTTTTGTCATTCGCTGCTTTCCTTCTTTTCTTGCGCCAGAATATGCCGCCTACTACTAGTGCTACAATAAGCAAGCCGCCTGCCTTATAAGGGTTGAGATAGGTAACTTGTGCCGACAATTCGTTATCTTCACCCAGAACAAGGTCCCAGACCAACGTTTTATTACCATCCGGACTTCTCGTTGCATTACTGCTGTCAGCAGCCGTAGGCAGTTTTAGGACAAAACGCAGGTTAACCTGCTGCAGTAAATTTTTAACAAGCCATTGGCTTTCCTTTGTTTCATCTTTCTTGTTGGAACGCAAATCAAGATGAGTATTCACCGCTACGGTATCAAACAAAATACCTTGCTTATAGACTACCGCGGACTTTTTGACTTCGCCATCAGGGCTCTTTGCAGTATCTGTCTGCGTCTTATTCTTATTCAATTCAAAACCGCGCACTATCTTGGCCTTATTTAGCTCATCAAGACTCTTAAAATGCTTTTTGGCGATAAATCCCTGCATTTTATCTTCATTAACATTTTCGATCTGAAAGCCATCGCTAGTGAAATCTTCTTTTAAAGGCCCAAGTTGTGAAGCCACAAGCGGCATGGCAACAATCTTACATTCTATATTAGCCGAGCCGAATCTTGACAATTCCATCACGACTTCGCCCTTCGCACAACCTGTGAGAGCTGAAGCAAAAAACAGAAAGCTGAAAAGCAAAAATATTTTTTTCATCATATTCCTCTCATCTCTTGCGGCTTACCATGTCAATCAATGCCTGCTCACGCAAAGCTGTTTTCAAAATTTTCCCTGTAGAATTCTTCGGTAACTGTGCACAGAAAAAGAATTCACGCGGCACTTTGTAAGGAGCAATTCTCTCCATTAAATATTTTCTGAGCTCTTTTTTTTCAAGCGCAGCGCCTTCAGTCAAAACCATATAAGCGCAAACAGCCTGACCGCGTAATTTATCCGGAATGCCAATTACTGCTGCTTCCTCGATCAGCGGATGTGTGTATAACGCTTCCTCGATTTCCCGCGGATAGATGTTCTCGCCGCTGGAGATAATCATATCTTTCAAGCGATCGACAATAAAAATATAGCCATCTTCATCTTTGTAAGCCAAATCACCTGTATGCAGCCAACCGCCACGCAGCGCATTTGCTGTTTCCTCCGGTGAATTGAGATAGCCCAGCATGACATTATCGCCGCGCACGCATAATTCTCCCACTTCGCCACGCTTCATTTCTTTGCCATCCTCATCCTGAATCATAACTATAACGCCTGGCAAAGACGGCCCAATAGAGCCAACTTTTACCTTCGAAGCCGGATTAACAGTTACAACCGGCGAAGCTTCGGAAAGTCCGTAGCCTTCCTGCACAGGTTTGCCGAATTTTTTCCTGAAGCCTTCAGCCAATACCTGTGGTAACGGCGCGCCACCACTGATAAAGCATCTGATATTAGCCAATTCATGCGCTTCTGCCCCTTTGAAGAATAATTGAATCATTGTCGGTACGCCGGCAAAGAAATTAACCTCATGTTTAGCAATCAAGCCCATCGTATCCTTGAAAATATAAGTCTCCTGGATTACTATGCAGGCTCCATAGAACAAAGGACCGCTGACAGAAACTGTCCAGGCAAAGCAATGGTACATAGGCAGCACACATAGCCCAATATCCTCAGCGCTCATAGTCACAACAGCCGTAAATTCCCTGGTGTTAGCTACCAGGTTTTTATGGCTGAGCATCGCCCCTTTAGGTTTACCCGTCGTTCCGGAAGTATAAATGATCGTACAGTTGTCATCTTCATGCAGTTCATGATCTATAAACTCATGCTCTATCGGTTCTTCCATTTCAACAAAGTCAAATTGGACAAGACCAGCATAATCTATTTCCTGCAAAGCCTCTGAGAGGTCTATTTTTTGCCGTGCAATCATTAATTTAAGGCCGGCATCTTTTACTATATAGGCAATTTCACGAGGAGCCAGCTGAAAGTTGAACGGCACCACAACGCCGCCTGCCCTGATTACTGCAAAATAGGAAACGACAAAGTCTGCGCAATTCTTACTTAATAATCCGACTCTGTCACCTTTCTGCAATCCCTTGGCCTGCAAAAAATTGGCTCTGCGTTCAATGTTTTCCCTCAACTGTCCGTAGGTCATTTTCTGTTCTTTGAAAATTAGTGCCGTCTGCATTTCCGGATGACCGGCCAAAATTTCATAGTATAACATAAATGTTTTCTCCCTCTCAAAATAAATTCATAAATATGTTCTTTAAATATTATACAAGATTCTCTTTTTTAATGTACTTTTTTCTCTCGGCCTTTGTAACCCCTTGCACTATAATTAATTTTTCTGTAAGATGAAAATAAAAACACATACAAAGGAGCAGCAAACTTATGAAAGAACTAAAAACAGGTCTTACCGCAACAGTCAGTGAGACTGTGCTCTACACTAATACAGCCTCCGCTTTGGGCAGTGGGCTCTTAGCTGTTTATGCTACACCGGCTATGGTCGCACTGATGGAAAAAGCCGCCGTAACCGCCATTCATCCTTTTCTCGAGGAAACGGAAGGCAGCGTCGGCATCAAAATGAATATTTCCCATGACAGCGCTACCTTACCAGGCAAAATTGTCAGCGCAACTGCCGAGCTGACAACCATTGATGGCAGGCGTCTGGTCTTCAACGTCAGTGCCAGAGATGAATATGGTCCTATTGGTCAAGGAGTGCATGAAAGATTTATCATTAACAACGAAAAGTTCCTTGCCAAACTTAAAAGCAAATAGTAAAAACGGTGTTGCCTCTTGGGCAACACCGTTTTCTTATTTTTATCTTAAGATACTTTTTAAAAAAGCTTTT
>CAYTOV010000073.1:0-7071 GCA_964439485.1 uncultured Acidaminococcales bacterium
GCTGGAAGCCGGCGAAACCAAAAGTCTGACACCGCTTGCCACTTTGTGCCCTTTCAAAATCTGTGCGGCCATCTTCAAATCGGTATAACGTCCGCCGGTGCAGGAACCAACATAGGCCTGGTCAATTTTAGACTTAACGTCGGTTATATCAAAAACATTATCTACTTCATGCGGGCAGGCAATCTGCGGCACCAGAGTCGAAGCATCAAATTGCAAAACAGAAGAATACCTGGCGTCCGGGTCACTGCTGATACGAGTGAACTCTTTTTCCACACCGATGCTGCGGAGATATGCAGCAGTTTCTTCGTCGTATTCCATCAGTCCTGCCTTCGCGCCCATCTCTACTGCCATATTAGCAATACAAATGCGCTCATCCATCGGCAATGCGCTTATACCGGAACCTACATATTCCACCGTTTGGTAGGTTGATCCGGCGTGCCCGATTTGCTTAATGGTACGTAAGGAAATATCTTTAGCCATGACACCGGCATTAAGCTTGCCGCTCCACTCTACACGAATCGTCTCAGGTACTTTTAACCAGATTTCACCCATCATCAGAACACCGAGCATTTCTGTAGAACCGATGCCGGTAGCAAAAGAACCGACAGCACCATACGAGCAGGAGTGCGAATCAGTCCCTACAATGACTTCGCCAGGCAAAACATGACCCTTTTCAATCATAATCTGATGGCAGGGACCAATATATTCATAGTAATTAGCTACACCTTTTTCTTTGGCCCACTCACGTGTAAATTTCACAATGTCGGCCTGTGCGGCATTGGCCGGCGGCGTATAATGGTCAGAAATAATGACCACTTTATTTGCATCCCAGATTTTTGCCCCCATACGTTCCATCTGTTCAGCAATCTCGACACGTGGCCCCAAAAGATCATCCATCATCGCCTTGTCGACTTTAGCCATTACAATCTGACCTGCTTCCACTTGCGTCAAGCCAGCGGCGTGCGCCAAAATTTTTTCACTCATCGTCATACCCATAAAATACTATCCTCCTTTTCGGTTCTTACACAAAATCAATTAATACTGCCTAGTTCGCCGTACACAGCTTTTTTCCCTTCATTCGTTTACAAGCGAAATTATTGTCATAATATTGTGTTGCAGGTGTTATATTTTTTCAAGCGAATATATCCATATATAAGTTGAAGAGCTTATAAACCAAAACAAAAGGAGGCTTGAATCGTGGACTGTTTTGAGACAATAATCGGCAGAAGAAGTTGCAGAAACTACAAACCGGA
Source organism: uncultured Acidaminococcales bacterium (assembly GCA_964439485.1). Lineage (GTDB taxonomy): Bacteria > Bacillota > Negativicutes > Acidaminococcales > Acidaminococcaceae > RZYP01. The sequence continues at coordinate 1,254 of CAYTOV010000073.1, forward strand.
TTCTGTGGAAAAGGAAAAAATTATTAAAATTATTGAGGCTGCGACTTATGCGCCATCGCCGGTGAATAAGCAACCATGGGAATTCATCGTTGTAAATAATTCCGACTATAAGCAGAAATTTAGAGATGCCGCTGATGCTACCAGGCATAAGCTAGCTGAACGCAGCGGTTGGAAATGGCTGCCCGCTTTTAATATCGATTTTTTATTGCAAGTTCCAACATTAATAGTAGTAATTGGTGACCCCAGTAAAAATGGTGCTGAGCAATTTTTGGACGACCCAGGCTTGGGGTATCTTGAATCCTGCAGCTGTGCTATTCAAAACATGCTTTTGACAGCTCACGCGCAAGGCCTTGGCAGTCTTTGGTATTCTTTGTTTGAAAAAGAGGACGTCCGCAAGATTTTCGATATTCCTGAAGAAAAAGATCCCCTCGGCCTGATTTGTATTGGCTATCCTGAGAGAACAGGTTCAGCGCCAGCACGCAAAAGTGTTGAGGAAAAGACTCGTTATATTGATTAACCAATTTTAATTTTCGTTACTGATCAGTCTAAACTTATGACCTATTGAAGACCAACACATAAAGAACTATGTGTTGGTCTTTTATTTAAAAAGCTTTGAATTTTTTCTTCAATTTCTTGCTAAAAACAGGAACCTGGGTTATACTTATAGCGAACATACGTTTGCATTGGTGGTAATAATATGAGAACTATTTTGCATGTCGATTTGAATAATTTCTATGCTTCTGTCGAGTGCCTCTATAGACCGGAAATACGTAATTTCCCCGTAGCAGTCTGTGGTGATCCTCTTAATCGTCACGGCATCATACTGGCCAAGAACATGCTTGCCAAAAAAATGAGTGTGACTACCGGCGAAGCAATCTGGCAGGCAAAACTTAAAGTGCCTGATTTGATCCTGGTACCGCCTGATTTTCAGAAGTACCTGCGTTTTTCACGTCTTGCACGAAAAATTTATTATGACTATACCGATCAAGTAGAACCTTTCGGCATCGATGAATGTTGGCTTGATGTGACTGGTTCCGTCAAATTATTCGGTGACGGAGAAAAAATAGCTGAAACAATCCGGCAGAGAATCAAAGAAGAATTGGGTGTAACAGTTTCTATCGGTGTTTCTTTTAACAAAATATTTGCCAAGCTGGGGAGCGACTTAAAAAAACCAGATGCCATCACTGTCATTTCTGCCGACAATTACAAGAATATTGTCTGGTCACTGCCGGTAGAAGATCTGCTCTACGTAGGACGTTCCACGTCGAAGAAATTACATAACTATGGTTTGGACACCATCGGCAAACTTGCTCGCGTAGACAAAAAGGTCCTGACCGATAACCTTGGCAAATGGGGTGAAGTATTGTGGCTTTTTGCCAATGGTCTGGACACTGCGCCTGTGAGAAAAACAGATGAACGTACAGCCGTCAAATCAATCGGCAACAGCACTACCTGCCCCCGTGATCTGGTTAATAACGAAGACGTCCGCTTGGTCTTTACCGTTCTTGCAGAATCAGTTGCTGCCAGGCTGCGCGATTATGGTCTGAAATGCACCGGCATCCAGATTTCTCTGCGCGATAACCAGCTTTACTCTGCTACTCGTCAGGGTTTGTTAACGAAGCCCTCTTATCTCAGTGCAGATATTATTAATAAAGCCATGGAACTTTTCCTCGCCAATTATAATTGGTTCCATCCACTTAGAAGCATTGGCATCCGCGCCATCAATCTTGTTACAGAAAAAGATCATATACAACTTGCTCTTTTTGATGACATAGATGAAAAAACACGAGAGCAAGAATCACTGTCACATACTATTGATGCCATTCACAGCAGATTTGGCCATGGTTCCTTGATGCGTGCTTCCTGTCTGCTCGATAGCCGTTTAACAGGATTCAACCCGAAAGAAGACCATGTCATTCACCCTGTTGGCTATTTCAAGTAAAGAGGTGCGGCAATAAATGTCTAAAATCTATCTGACAGTCAATGTCAGGCATGAAAAAGACGGACAGGCAATTCCCACATCAATAATTTGGGAAGATGGTCGTTTGTTTGCTATCGATAAAGTTTTGGATATACGTCGTGCCGCCTGCCTGAAAAGCGGCGGTGTCGGCATTCGTTATATTTGCAAGATCTGCGGCAAGACGATTACGCTCTATGATGAGGACGGCAAATGGTTCATGGAGACGGCTTAACTTCTTTGGCTGCAAAAATATTTTATTTAGCTTGCAATGGTAATCTCTAATATCAGAATAGTTTTCAGTGTATAATGAGTTAAGGAAAAGCTGGGCTAAGATATTTTTACAAATTACCGGGGAGGAAGTGCTCTGTCCAGTGGAAATCAAAAACGTAAGAGGCAATACATTTTGCATTGATACCGGAATGACCTACATTCCCTTTTATAAAGTCAATGACGAAGAAATAATCATGCTGGACACGGGTTGGGCAGCTGGCGAACAAAAAGGGATTACGGAAGCGCTGCAAAAAAACGCTTTAAAAGTAGTTGGCATCATCAACAGCCATGCCCATATCGATCACAGCGGCAACAATTCTTATTTAAGAGAAAAATATAGCTGCCAAATTGCCATGCCGGCCTGCGAAGCCATGATTTGCAGCTCCATGATCAATCTCAAACTTTATTACAATACGCTGTCAATGACCGAAATAACGGAGCACCTTGGCCATATGGTCTGTCCTGTTGATTTCCCGATTGCCGACGAGCAAACGAGCATCAAAATGCATGGTATTGAATTCAAAATTCTGCATACTCCAGGTCATAGTACTGCCCACATCTGCCTTTTCACACCGGATGACGTTGCTTATATTGGTGATGCTCTCATCAGCCACAATGTGATGAATGGTGCCAAAATGCCTTATGCTTCGATTCTTTCCGAAGATTTAAAAAGCAAGGAAAAGCTGTATGGTCTGAAGTATAGCAAATATGTAATAGCACACAAAGGCATTTATGAAGATATCAACGAACTCATAAGGGATAATATCAACTTCTATCAGCTGCGGGCAGAAAAAATATGCGAGCTAATCGTAAAACCTATGACGCTGCAGGAACTTATGCAAAAAGTCATCGCCAGCTTTAATATTCATGTCGTTACCGTCTACAAATATAATTTGATAGAGAAAATGTTACGCTCCTATCTTGAATATCTTGATGAACAACAGCGCATTAAATTAGTAATGATTGATGGCTTACTTAAATATGCAAAATAACTAAAAATAAAACATAAAAAATGAGACCATGATTTCCAAATTATTGGAAGCATGGTCTCATTTTATTTAAGGCTATAATTAAACTTTGTGTTTGATAAAGGTATTTTCTTTTAATTCCTGAAAAGCAAGATCCAGTTCTTCTTTGGTGTTCATCACTATCGGGCCACCCCAGGCAACTGGTTCGTGCAGAGGCTCAGCCGCCATCAGCAAAAATCTCATACCCTTATCCGAAGCTTTGACCTGCAGCCGACTTCCTTCATTAAAGAGTACTGCATGTTTTTCAGCTATATATTCTTCTTTGGCTGCATCAAAAGCGCCTGCGCCCTGGAAGATATAAATGAACAAGGTATCATTTTTTTTGGTATCGATAGTCCATTCAGCGCCAGGATTGATTTCAACGTCAAGCAGAAGCGGTTTGATATAGTCCCCTTCTACTGCTCCTTGTGTACCCTTATAAGTTCCGCCAATAATGTGAATCTGTGCGCCGTCTTCAGCAATTACGGGAATATCCGCTTTCGTTATACCGTGATATTTTGGCGGCACCATCTTATCCTTGGCGGGCAGGTTCAGCCAAAGTTGAGCGCCCAGCATTCTTTCACTGGCTTTTGGCATCTCTTGGTGGATAATGCCGGAACCAGCTGTCATCCATTGACATTCGCCGTCTAAGATACTGCCCTTGTTGCCTAAGCTGTCCCCGTGTTCAATATCTCCCTGCAGCAAATAAGTAATTGTTTCAATGCCGCGATGCGGGTGCCAGGGAAAGCCTTTGATATAATCTTCAGGATTACGCGAATCGAAGGCATCAAGCATCAAAAAAGGATCAAACTCTGTCGTATCAGCTTTACCAATAACCCTTACCAACTTTACGCCGGCACCATCCTGAGTTGCGGTTCCGGTTACAATTTTTCGAATAGTACGTATTTCACTCATAGCAAGCAATCCTCCTTGCAATTGTCTTTTTCTTATTCAACCACTTCATAGCCAGCGTCTTCAACCGCTTCACGCATAGCTTCCATTACCGCGTTACCGGTGACAACTGCTTGCTTTTTCTCCAAATCAACAACAGCGGTCTCCACGCCAGCAACTGCTTTCAAAGCTTTTTCAACTGCAGCCTTGCAGTGTCCACAGGACATACCTTCAATTTTGATGATTGTTTCTTGCATAGCTCATACACTCCTTTTATTTTTTAAATTCTTTTTACTTCATAAGGCTTAAAGCGCCTGAGTCTCAAAGCATTCGTCACAACGGAAACGGAACTGAAGGCCATGGCGCCGCCAGCTAAAATTGGTGACAAAAAGCCTGCCGCTGCAATTGGGATGCCTAAAGCATTGTAGAAAAGTGCCCAGAATAGATTTTGCTTGATATTGCGCATCGTGGCCTTACTTAGTCTGATAGCTGCAACTACACCCATCAGGTCACCACGCATCAAGGTTATATCGGCTGCCTCAATAGCTACATCAGTACCCGTACCGATGGCAAACCCTACATCTGCGGTTGCCAGGGCCGGTGCATCATTGATACCATCGCCGACCATACCTACAACCCTGCCTTCTTTTTTGAGCGCCGCTACTTTTTCCGCTTTATGCTCTGGCAGCACCTCTGCCAGCACATTTTGAATACCTACACTATCAGCAATAGTTTTAGCCGCACGCTCGTTATCGCCGGTAATCATCCAGACATCGATTCCGAGCAGTCTTAGCTCCGCTATCGCTTGTGCCGACGTTTCTTTGACAGTATCGGCTACCGCTATCATGCCAGCCAAAACCTGGTCTATAGCAACCAGCATAACCGTCTTACCTTGCTGCTCCAACTGTTCTTTCTGTTTGGAAGCGCTCGCAAGGTCTATATTGTTCTCCTGCATGAACTTTTTGGTGCCAACGAGCACGATTTTCCCATCAAGTCGGCCTTGCACACCATGTCCCGGAGTTGCAGCAAAATCTTCTACTTCTGTAAATGCTGCAGCTGATTTTTGTCCATATTTGACGATGGCCTGCGCCAGCGGATGTTCAGAACTTTTTTCCACGCTTGCCGCTGCCTGTACGACTGTGCTATCGCTAAAACCAGTCATCGCAATAACATTCGTTACTTCCGGCTGTCCTTTAGTAATGGTACCAGTCTTATCAAGGATAATCGTCGTCAGCTTCTGGGCATTTTCCAAATGTTCCGCGCCTTTAATCAGAATGCCGCTTTCTGCACCTTTACCCGTTCCTACCATGATGGAGGTCGGTGTTGCAAGTCCCAAAGCACAAGGGCAGGCAATGACCATGACTGCCGTAAAGTTAATCAAAGCGCGGGTAAAATTGCCTTGATCAAGAACAAAGTACCAGACGCAGAAAGTTATAACGGCAATCGCCACCACAGCCGGCACGAAATAGCCGGAAACCACATCGGCAAAACGCTGTATCGGTGCTTTAGATCCCTGTGCCTCTTCAACAATGCGCACAATCTGTGCCAGTGCGGTGTCTCTGCCAACTTTTCTGGCTTCAAATTTAAAGGCACCGAACTTATTAAGCGTAGCACCAACTACCTCGTCGCCTGTTTTCTTGTCAACCGGCAGGCTCTCACCTGTCAGCATCGACTCGTCAATCGTAGAATT
>CAYTOV010000074.1:0-7028 GCA_964439485.1 uncultured Acidaminococcales bacterium
ATATGAATTATAGATATTGTTGTAACTATACACATTTTCAAAACCCTTGTCAACATTTTTTGTAATATAAATTAACTTTTTGTAACTCAAAAATGTTTTTTGCAAAAAAGCATACAGTTCATTTCAATAAACTTCCAAAAAACTCTTTTAAGTTATAAGGCGAGGGTTAAAGAGCTCCTCTGGCTGCTTCCACACGCGACAATTCGCCTGCAAGCAGTCGGTCGCTGCTGTGCAGCAAGCCCGTCACTTCTTTAGCCCTCGCCTTTCTTATTTAGTGCCTATCTTAGCCCACATTATGTGCACCGGTTCCCAAGTTTTATGATTTCATAAAAAAGACCGGCTGACAGAAAAACTGTCAGCCGGTCTTTTAGCTATAATATTATATTTGAAAAACTACCCTATGCATTTACGCTGCATACTGCGCAGCCTGATCAAAAGAAAGGCCGCTGAAAAAAAGATGCCAGTTATGAGACTCTGCCAATAGGAATAAGGTCCATGACCAAGATAAACATCCAGTATGTAGCCTAGTGGCAGGCAAATACCCCAATAGGCAAAAAGCGAGGCATAGAAGGCAGCCTTGACATCTTTATAACCACGCAGAATTCCCTGTATCGGTGTCGCCGTACCATCAAGCAGTTGAAAGAATGCTGCATAAAACAAAAATTCTCCAGCTAACTTAATGATTTCCTGATCCTGGCTGTACAGCATCGCAACATATTCTCTGCCAAAAGCCAACAACAGCACAAACAAAAGTGCCAGTGTCAGATTAGTCATGATGCCGATACGCCCATAGTCAGCTGCTTCCTTGTAGTCTTTAGCTCCTACTTTGATACCGACAAGAATGGTCAGTGCTAAAGAAAAGCTTAACGGCAGCATATACAGCAGGCTGGTAAAATTAATAGCTGCCTGATGTGCGGCGATGGCGATCGTCCCGAATTTTGCCATAAAGATAGCTACAACACCAAAAATGCTCGTTTCAAAGAAAATCGAAATGCCTATAGGTATACCGATATGTAAATGCTCTTTCATTAACTTAAAGGAAACCTGCCGCCAGGTTGAAAAAACATGGTAAGAACGCAAAGCATCAATTCTGTTGATGACAAAAAGGAAGAAAAGGCAGACCAACCAGTAAGACAATGACGTGGCATAACCGGCGCCAACGCCGCCGAGACGTGGAAAGCCGAATTTGCCAAAAATCAAAAGATAGTTAAAGACAATGTTCAAAGGCAGTATCATCAAAAAGATACGCATGGTCATTGCTGTATAGCCTAAAGTATCAACAAAGCCACGCAAAATTGAGCAGATAAAAATAGGAATGATACCCAAAGACAGTGCCTTCAAAAATCCAGAGGCAATCATCTGCACCTTTGGTTCCAACCCCATGATGAGCAAGGCATCATCAATGAAAAACCAGACACCAATGATTACCAAAGCACCGATAATAAAAGCCAGATAAATGCCATGCATAACAGCATGTGAAATTTCTTCACGCTGCCCGGCGCCCACATGTTGCGCAACAATTGGCATCAAAGCAATTAAAATGCCATTCAGGCTGGTAAAAAAAGGCATCCAGATATTGGCACCGATAGCCACACCAGCTAAATCGGCTGCACCAGCCTGTCCTGACATCACTGTATCAAAAAAACTCATACCCATTACGGCCAATTGGGTGACAAAAATCGGCAGCATAACTGACAATATATCACGTAATTTAGACCTGGTATTCTCTGAAATAATCATATTACTCCTTTACTCAACACCTAGTTCTTCCGCCAGATTGGTTAAATACTCCCACCGCTCCATCAGTTCTTCCAGTTCTTTTTCAATCTTCTGCTGCAAGGAAGTCAGTTCCTGCAATTTGGTAAAATCGCTGCCTGCTTTGTTGATTTCGTCTGCTACGACTTGCAGTTCCTTTTCCTTAGCAGTGATTTTCCCCTCGATAGTATCATATTCAAGTTTATCCTTGTAGCTCATTTTCTTGGAAGCATTGTTTTCTTTCCTGCTAACCTCTTGTTTGGTCACAGGTTTTATTGCGGCTGCTTCTTGCTCACGTCTGGCATCTTCATAGCAGGAGTAATCACCAATAAACTGCCTGATTTTACCCTTTCCCATAAAAGCAAAAATCTTTTGGGCAAAGCGGTCAAGGAAATAGCGATCATGCGATACTGCTACCACTGCGCCTGGGAAGTCGTCAAGATAACTTTCCAAAACGGACAAAGTCGGTATATCAAGATCATTGGTTGGTTCATCAAGGAGCAGGACGTTAGGAGCTCCCATCAAAACGCGCAACAGAAATAAGCGTCTTTTTTCGCCACCGGATAATTTATTAACAGGTACCCATTGCAATTCCGGTGGAAACAGAAAACGTTCCAGCATCTGAGCTGCTGAAATTTTTGTACCATCCATGCTTTCCACATACTCACTTACATCTCTGATATACTCCAGAACTCTCATATCGCTATCAGGGAACTCGCTGTGCTGTGAAAATAGTCCTATCTTCACTGTCTGCCCAACTTTTACGGTTCCTCTGTCCGGCAGGATACGGCCGGCAATAATGTCTATCAGTGTTGTTTTGCCGCTGCCATTAGGGCCAACGACACCAACCCTGTCATTGCGCAAAAGTGTATAGGTAAAGTCGTCAATATAGGTAGTGCCAGCATAATCCAAGCCGACAGCGTCGCATTCAATAACCGTCCTGCCCAGACGCGTACCGGCAGAAGAAATTTCCAGATTTTCTTCCTTCTTAATATTCTTTGCTTCATCTTCGATTTCCGCAAAACGGTCAACCCTGAATTTTTGTTTCGTGCGCCGTGCCTCCGCACCACGCTTTATCCAGGCTAGTTCCTTTCGGTAAATATTGTTCAGTTTTTTAGCAGCAGAGGCCTCTTCTATTCTGCGCTCTGCTCTCTTCTCCAAGAATAGGCTGTAGTTGCCTGTATAAAGATAGCCTGTGCCGTTATCAATTTCCAGCGTACGGTTAATGACTCGGTCAAAAAAATAGCGGTCATGTGTGACCATCATAAGTGCGCCTTTGCGCTGCTTCAGGTATTGTTCGAGCCAAGCTACGGTTTCATTGTCCATATGATTGGTCGGCTCATCCAGTATCAATAAATCAGACGGACGCACTAAAACACCTGCAAGTGCCACCCTTTTCTGCTGACCGCCGGAAAGTTGTTCAATAGGTTGCGAGAAATCTGTAATGCCCATTTGTGTCAAAACGCTCTTGGCTTCACTCTCCAACTGCCAGGCATAGGCAGCATCCATTTGTTGTTGGGCGGCCAGGAAGGCTGTCTGAACAGCTTTATCCTCAGGTTTTTCCCCTATGGCCTTTAATGCTGCTTCATAATTGCGAATAACCAGCATCAGCTGCGATTCACCGCAGAACACCTGCTCTAAAACAGTTGCTCCGCTAATAATTTCCGGATTTTGCGGCAGATATTCAATGATTGCGCCATTACTGATAGTAATTGTCGCGCCTTCACCTGCCTCGTTTTTAGCAATATCACGGAGTAAAGTTGACTTACCGCAGCCGTTGACACCGATAACACCTATTTTGTCGCCAACATCCACGCTAAAACTAATATCTTTAAATAAAACACGTTCACCATATGTATGTGTGAGCTTTTCAACTGTAATGATCATTGCGCATTCTTTCCTTTCAGTACTCACAACATTATAACACAAAACTACTTCCCCTTCAGTGCTAAGAGTCTTCTGACTTGGTCACTGCAAACAAAAACCGACGTAGCCAATAGCTACGTCGGTTTAACTACTTATCTGTTTTAATCTGGTAACTTTCACCATCTGTGGTAACCCTTACATTGCCATTATCAGCGGTATTATAATACTTTGCGACTACCTTGGATAACCGTTTCAAAGTTACCTGATGAGGGAAGCCATATTCATTTTCCTTGCTGTAGCTGGCAATAGCCACTTCCGGTTTCACAGCTTCCAGCCAGGCATCGGTATTGGAATATTTGCTAGTATGATGTGCTACTTTCAGTACCTGTGAACGAACCTTATCCTTGGCAAAAGCCTGCAGGATTCTTGCTTCAGTTTCGCTCGTCGCGTCAGCCGCCAGCATCATTGTAAACTTCTTATAAGCCAGTCTCATAACAATACTGTTGGCATTCACATCAGACCTGGTATCCTTTAACAAAGGTTCCTGGGGTCCAAGTACCTCTAGAACAGCGCCATCGCTGCCAAATTCAATCCTGTCAGAAGCCCGCAAAAGTGCGAAAGGTATTTTCTTTTCTTTCACAGTTTTTAAATACTTCTGATACATCTTGGAAGTAGTCACTTGTCCTGAATCGTAAATCTTACCAACTTCAAAATTTTTTAGGACAGCGTTCATGCCGCCGATATGATCAGCATGAGGATGGGTCGCTACCAAAATATCCACTTTCTTCACACCAAGTTTTTTGAGCTCAGCTACCAGCTTATCCGCATTATCACTAAGGCCGGAATCTACCAGAATATTTTTGCCTTCAGTCTGGAGCAAAATGGCATCCGCTTGTCCAACGTCAAGCACCGTTACAACCATTTTCTCCTGCGCAACTGTTTTACCTTGCACCTTATTATCGGTTTTGTTTCCGCAGCCCACGAGCAGCAGGCAAAGGCAGAGACTAACCAATAACAATAAAGTTTTCTTCATCGTTTACCCCTCTGTGCTCCAACACATTCTGACAAGATTTAGATAACTTCAACTGTCAGATTTGAATTTTCAGCAGCGGCTTCGTCAAAAACCGTCAAGAGTCTCTCACCATATTCGCCAAGATGTTCATCATTCGCTACTTCCTGTGGCAAAATAATGGTCATTGGTTCCTCGATATCTGTCAGAAAGTCGTAAATTTCGTCTAATGTCTGACCGCTATTCGCAGGTAAGGATAAGGCATCCTGCAGATAAAGATGCAATTGTTCCGGTAAAGTAAACTCTGCAATTTCCAAAATAATCTTTTTCATTTTTATCCCCCCTTGGCAACATCGCTATAAATTAATCTGTGTCGATATCCGTCCCACATCAACACCAACTGAAGATAACAACTTCTTTCAGTTGACTTCGAGTCACTATTATACCCACACCAAAAATAAAAATCAATACTTTTTTCTGACCTTTTTCAGGCTTTTTTTCTGGCTTGATCAAAATAATTTTTTAACATTGAAAAATATGCTTTTTGTCACAAATATACTTTTTATGGGCAAGTTCACTACTCAACTGTCTTTTTCAAAGATACAAATCTTATGAAAATTGCATAAGCTGCTATAACAAGAAAAGTAACAGCAAAAATATTCATCAAAACCATGTAGCTTCCTGTATTCTCTCTGACGAAGGAAGTTAACAGCGGTCCGGTAATACCCGCCATAGCCCAGGCTGATAAAATTCTGCCATGGATAGCTGCCAGCTCCTTGGTACCAAAAACATCGGAAAGAAAAGCTGGCATAGTAGCAAAGCCACCGCCATAACAGGAAATGATAATATAAAATAATACAGGAAACCATATTGGACTCGCTGTCTGTGTTAATAGGTAAAAGGCTACTGCCTGAATGAGAAAAAAGGCAATAAAGGTATTTGACCTGCCCAGATAATCGGAAGCAGCAGACCAGCCTAAACGTCCCAGTCCGTTAATAATGCCGATGATACCAACAACGACAGCTGCGCTCATAGCTGACATACCTGCAATTTCCTGCATCATCGGGCTTGCTACCGACAACAGGCTGATACCACAGGTAATGTTTATGTATAGATAAAGCCAAAGCACATAAAACATCTTCATGTGCATCGCGTCTTTCAGTGAAATGTGTGTGCCCAAAAATCTTGCCTTAACTTGCGCAGCTTCCTTAGTTTCTTTAGGCGGTTCCAGATATAACGCAGAAGGCAGCATGATGACAAGATAAAGGCAGCCCAGCGTTAAAAAGCAGTAAATAAGACCGACCTGCTCAATTAAAAATTGAATGATCGGGCTGGCAAACCAGGCGCCAAAACCAAAACCCATAATAGCAAGGCCTGTTGCAAAGCCGCGTTTTTCCGGAAACCATTTAATTAAAGTTGAAACAGGCGTAATATAGCCAATACCAAGACCTATGCCACCTATCACACTATAAAATAAATACAGCATAGGCAAACTGTTCATCGAAACTGCCAAGCCTGAGCCTAACATGCCTGTGGAAAAAAATAAGGCTGACACAATTCCTGACTTACGAGGGCCATATTTTTCAACATACTTGCCAAGAAACGCGGCCGACATCCCTAAGAAGAAAATTGCCAGGCTAAAGGCCCACTGCACATCGCGCAGGCTTACCGCCATATATTGCATTACCGGTTTAGTAAATACGCTCCAGGCATAGACACTGCCGATAGAAATATGAATACCAACTGCCGAAAGTGCAATAAAGTTTCTGTTTTTGTTACGCCAATCTGTAGAAAAAGACATTAAAGTTCCCCATTCCATTAGTTTAATATAAGTGGTTAAAAAACAGGCGACCGCCACAGCGCACCTGTCAAAATTCCTAAATCAGCCGTTTAAAACCAACTCTGTCAAAGCCAGTGGCTGCAAGTATTCGCCGTTTTTATACGCCCGCATATTGCCGCCAGATATTTCATCAATCAGGACTATCGTTTTTTCCTTACCCACCCGGCCAAATTCGAATTTAATATCATAAAGATCTATCCCCTTCTTTTGGAGTTCTTCCCTTATGATATCAGCAATTTGTCTGGTCATGTCTTTCAGAGTTTCGTACTCAGCCTCTGTCAAAATCCCAAGCGCCGCCAGTGTGTCTTTGGTAATTGGCGGATCTCCCCGCAAATCGTCTTTCAGAGTGACTTCTACCAATGCTGGCAGCTTCTGCCCTTCCTCTTTACAGTAGGCTCCGTAGCGTTGGAAAAAGCTTCCTACAGCCCGAAACCGACAGATAACCTCCAACCCCTTGCCAAAAACTTCTGCTGGTTTGACTTTCATGGTTACCTGCTCAAAATCAGCATCAAGATAATGGGTTGGAATACCTTTTTTGTTAATTATATCAAAAAAATG
>CAYTOV010000075.1:0-6853 GCA_964439485.1 uncultured Acidaminococcales bacterium
ACCGACGACCTCCGCCGTGACAGGGCGGCATTCTAACCGACTAAACTACCGGGCCTCAATAATCGCGTAAGTGTATTATAGGTGATAACGATAGAACTGTCAAGGTTTTATCACTATTTTTATTTTTATATCTCGTGGTCCGTGTTGGTCACAAAATCCAAAGTCTCTTTCAGATGTTTTTCCAGCTTCTCCTCAAGTTCCTTCAGACTCCTGCAGTCAAAGGTTCTTAGGGTCCTGAAAACACCAGCTACTTTAAGTTCAGCGAAGATTTCATCCCGCAAGACATTATACATTATGACCAATTGATCCTTACGTTCGAAATCACTATAATCTACAAAAATAAAGGAACCGTTGATATGTCGTATTACCTCGCAAGGCTTTATATAAAGCTCAAAACTTCCAATTTTAGCAGGAAGATTATTACCATACTCCCAAGTTGGAATGCCCTTTTCTTCAACAATATATACTAATTTTCTATGCTCAGGGGAAGACATTTCAGCTAAAATACTTTCAATATTCAAACCAACTTCTCTTTCGAATATATCTCTTTGTTTATATATGAAACGGATGTCTCTGTATTCATTCAGCCCCATTGTTCTGCATAAAATGTAGTCAAAAGTTTCAGAAGTATATATTATGTCAAGCCGTGCTCTCAGTTCTTCGTTTAAGTAACTGCAAATAAAAAGCACCTGTCCCTGCTTTTCAATCTTTATTTTTTTGGTAAACCCTTTGAATTCTTCCGGCAAAGCATTAACAAAGGTCCAATCCTTAACTTGTACAGCAATTTCGTCAATTGACGGGTAGCTCATAGAATCCCTCCCTGAAAAACCACTATAAAAACATTTAGAAGCATTCGCATATTAGCCTTCCAAAGAAGAATTATAACTCAATATCATCTTTTTTTCCACTATCAGCTGGTTGTCAAAAACTTCACGACCGTACCAGCACAGATTTATGGTCAAAAACATTTGTCTTAAATTGCCCGCCTGGATAAAATGAATAACCCCTTGTTCTTTAAAGTTCCAATTACAAAATCACCGTTACCATCAGAAATTACCAAAAATCCTTTGGCATGTAGTTTACCTAAGAAATAGTCACTTAGTTCACGATTCTTTTTTGGCCAGAGAAAAATAAACCTGCCGCCAAATTTATCGTTTTTAACTTTTCCTTTCGCCTGATCATCCATCGACCAGACATAAATACCGTTCCCTCGTTCATTGTTGATAAATTCTCCTTCATAATATGCACCGTCAGGCCAGGTGTATATTCCCCAGCCATCCAGCTTACCGTCGACAAAATCACCTTCATAGCTTTCGCCGCTTGCCCATAAATAGATACCTTTGCCAGTTCGTTTATTAAGAAAAAAGTCACCATCATAGCGGTCACCCTTAGCCCAGATAAATATTCCTTTACCGTGAAACATACCATTGATAAAATCGCCCTCATACCGATCTCCGTTAGCATAGATAAGCAAAACTTTGCTTGTAGGTGCGGACATCGTAGAACCAGCAGAAACAATGCCAGAAAAAGTTATAAAAGCTATTATAATAACTAAGAAGGCCGTCAGCATCTTTTTCATTATGGTGCACCCTCTCTGCTGAAATATTCCGAGGGGTTTCCTCAAAATTATTATAACAAATTATCAGACTATTTAGTTAAATATTTTGTATTATAATTTTTCAAACTTCACTTATGTGTTTAGGCAAAAATGCCGCGTTACGAAATTACTAGACAATAAAAAAAACGGCTCCCAGAAAAACCAGGAACCGCATGTTCAAACATATTTTGCAAAAATAAATAAAAAAGCCGTGGCCGGAAATCCGCACCACGACTAATTATTCTGGCAGGGGCAGTAGGACTTGAACCCACAACCAACGGTTTTGGAGACCGCTACTCTACCAATTGAGCTATACCCCTATGGAGCGGAAAACGAGATTCGAACTCGCGACCCCCGCCTTGGCAAGGCGGTGCTCTACCGCTGAGCTATTTCCGCATAATGGCGACCCGGATCGGACTCGAACCGACGACCTCCGCCGTGACAGGGCGGCATTCTAACCGACTAAACTACCGGGCCATTTTGTCAACCATCTGACAGATACATATGTTACCATAAAACAATGTCTCATGCAAGTACATTTTCTTTTTAAAAACCTATAACAGGATTTTTTTTAAATATGTCGTATAATAAATGAGTACTGATAATATTACTGAGGAGGATTCTCATGCTCGCAACACCAGTTTGGTCTCTCGGCGACAAATATTTACTTGAAAATGCTCCCGAGCTGAAACCTTTAATTGAAAAATACGCACCCTGCACAATGCAACCCGAAAATGAAGAACGCTACTTCGAAACTCTTGTACGCGGACTTATTTCGCAGCAGCTGCCGCCGGATGTTGTTAAGGATATCTGTCAAAAAATGCACAATCATTTTGACAGTATAACACCGGAAAAAATTTTGCAAGCCTCTGACTCTGAGTTAGCTGCCCTAGGTCTTGTGCAACAGAAAATTGTCTATCTTAAGAGTTTTGCTCACATGGTTTTGGACAATAAAGTTACTTTAGACAAATTTCAAGAAATGACTGATGCTCAAATAACAAAACAATTGCTTGACGTCAAAGGTTTAGGACAATGGACAATAGAGATGTTTCTGCTTCTTGCCCTTTGCCGAACCGATATCGTGCCTACAGCTGACCATGTATTCAAAAAATCTTTGAAAACTCTACTAAACCTTTCAGATATTCCTAAGCGCGGAGAAATTAATAAAATTACCGAAAAATGGCGTCCTTGGCGCTCCCTGGCTGTGTGGTACCTCTGGCGTTATGCTGATGAAGAAGCGTAAAACGCCATATGACGAAATAACAAAATTACGCTTTTATTTTAATATGACTTGACATCATGATAGTTTTAACTTATACTTTAGCAGTAACGTTTCAGATGTTACGCAATTCATAGGACTCCGTAGCTCAGCTGGATAGAGCGTTTGACTACGAATCAAAAGGTCGCGTGTTCGAATCACGCCGGGGCCACCAAAGAAAAATTACAGCATGCTATTTAAGCATGCTGTTTTTTTATGCCTTGATTAACTTTTGTATTTCTTCTTCAGAATACCCGCATTCTTCTAAAAGTTCGGCCGTATTTTCACCAAGTTTGGGTGCACGGCTTCTTAAACTACCAGGTGTTCCTGACATTTTAATCGGGAATCCCATCTGCTTGTAGCAACCCACCTCAGGGTCATCAATAGTTAAAACCATATCATTAGCCAGCGTCTGCTCTGCGGACATAGCTTCCTTGAAATCAAGAACCGGCGTTGTGCAAGTATCTTTACCAGCAAGCAGCTTTTCCCACTCTGCTAGCGTCTTTTTTGCAAACTCTTTACTTAAATCACATTTCACTTCTACATGGTTATTTTCGTTTTCGAGCATATCAATCAAATCTGTGCGTTCCAGAACAGTGCACAGATTGGCCCAGAATTTTTTCTCCAAAGCTCCGACTGCCAGATAACGATGATCTTTGGTTTCATAAATATTATAGTTAGCATAAGCGCCCGTCAGCCAATTATTGCCTCGTTCAGCCACAAAACCACTGCCAAAATATAGGCTTGCAGCTCCCGGCATCAGACTAAGGGCACTATTATAAAGCGCAACTTCTATTTCCTGGCCTTCACCAGTCTTATCCGCATGACGCAACGCAATTAAAATGCTGACAGCGGCTAAGGAAGCAGCATTCATATCTGCCATCAAAACACCTGGGATCGCCGGTCTGCCGTTTTGCTCACCGCTCATTGCTGTTATACCAGCCAAACTCACATAGTTAATATCGTGGTCTGCTTCGTTTACTCTTGGTCCTCGCTTGCCATAACCACTTAGTGAACAATAGACAATTTTTGGGTTTATTGTTCTGGCTGTTTCGTATTCAATTCCCAACCGCTTCAAAACTCCAGGGCGATAACTCTCCATTACCACATCTGCCTTTTTGAGCAATCTGAAGAAAACTTCTTTTCCTTCCTTAGTCTTCAGGTCAACTGCCAGACTTTTCTTATTTCGGTTAAGCTGCAAATGCCAAAAGCCAAAACCATTCTGGGCAGGAGGAAAACCCCTGGCATAATCACCCGCGAGCGGTTCTTCAATCTTAATGACTTCCGCCCCGAAATCTGCCAACATCATACTGCAGTATGGACCTGGCAATAATCTTGTCAAATCCAGTATTCTTATCCCCTTTAACGCTTCCACCTTGTCACCGACTTTCCCTTGTCTTATCTTCTTTTGTTTAATTATATTATCATCTCTTACAGTGCGCAAACCTATCAAAACAATTCTCAATTTTAATATATTTTTTCAGATAAAGGCTAAATTTGACAACGCTACATGCGCACATTACAATAAAGCTAGGTTTACAATTATTATACGAAGAGCCCAGGAGGTGTCCAAGTCTTGAACAAAAATTTATTAGCTGTTTTAGGTGTCATTTTATTCGTTGCCGTAATTCTATTCAGTGGCTATAATAGCTTGGTAGCAATGAATGAAAGCGTGAATGGCAAATGGAGTCAGGTAGACAATCAACTCCAACGCCGCAATGATTTAATTCCAAATCTCGTAGCAACTGTGCAAGGCATGGCCAAACAAGAGAAAGACGTTATCCAGTCGGTTACTGATGCCCGCGCCAAACTTGCCGGCGCTCAAGGTGTTGCTCAGAAAGCCGAAGCAAACAATGAACTTACAGGTGCCCTCTCTCGCTTATTAGTTGTTGTCGAAAACTATCCAACAATTAAATCCGACGCTAGTTTCCGTCAACTCGCCGATGAACTGGCAGGTACCGAGAATCGCATAGCAGTAGCCCGCAAGGACTACAATGACTCTGTGCAAGGCTACAACTCAATTATAAAATCCTTCCCGACATTTATCTACGCAGGTGCTTTCGGCTTCCATGAAAGAGAGTACTTCAAGGTTGAAGAAAGTGCAAAAGCCGTTCCAAAGGTTACCTTCTAAACCTTCTCTAATTTAAAGAAAGGGGAGGATAACCATGAAACGCTGGCTAGCATTACTCCTGCTGACCTGCCAGTTTCTTTTCTCTTCTCTGGCAGATGCAGAGTCAAAAATTCCACCAAAGCCAACCTCTGGCAGCATTTATGTGCAGGATTTTGCCAACCTGCTTTCGGCAGAAACAAAATCGACAATAAACTCTGTCAGCAAAGATCTTGAGAATAAGACCAAAGCTCAGGTGGTAGTTGTAACTGTACCCTCTCTAGATGGTCAGCCTATTGAAGATTATTCCCTGGAGCTTCTCCGGGCTTGGGGTATAGGCGATAAAGAAAAGAACAATGGTGTTTTACTTTTAGTTGCATTAAAAGATCGTCAATCGCGTATTGAAGTTGGCTACGGTCTTGAAGGTGCTCTTCCTGATGGGTTAACTGGACGCATTCAGGATCAGGCTATGATACCCTATTTTAGTTCCGGTAATTATGATAAAGGTATCATGCAAGGCTATGCTAATATAGCCAGTATCGTAGCCAAAGAATATAACGTCAAGCTTGAAAGTAAAATTCAAGATGCTTCTCAAAAAGGTGTTTCTGCGCAAACAGCTGAAATGCCCCTTTGGCAAAAACTTATTTTTGTTGTCGGCATTGCCGGGCTGCTGCTAATCGACCAATTATTTTTTGGCGGCGCAATTTTACATCTCTTGCTAATCTTGTTTCTGCGCGGCGGTGGCAGAGGCGGAGGCGGAGGTTTTGGTGGTGGCAGTGGCGGCGGTGGCGGTTCCAGCCGCAGATGGTAAACAAAAAACGTAAATCAAGATTTGTATCTTGATTTACGTTTTATTTTTTTGCTCACTATTATTTTTGCTCATAAAGTTTGGTAATGCAAGCTTCCGCTAACGCTTCCAGACTCGAAACTGACTTTTCCTTTGACAGTCCCGAGGCATCATAGCCTAAAGGTATTTCTGTACACGCTGTCATCACGGGCAAATCTTTCTCCTGCCATAGCTCTAGCACTACTTTTCTTACTATTTCACCTGCTTGCGCAAAATTATTAGCTTTGACTTCCATTATGCTTTTCTGAATTTCTTCCCTTTGCTTTTCATTAGGAATATATATATCAAAACCAAATTTATCTGCATATGCTTGATAAAGACCACTTTGCATTGTACCCACAGTCGAAAGCATCCAAGCGCCATCTGGATTAAGGCGTTTTGCCGCCAGGACAGTTTCTTCCACAATATGAACCAAAGGTTTAGACAATGGCTTTTCAAACCTATCAATAAAATAATGTGCAGTATTGCAGGGCACAGCAAAGATATCAGCGCCCAATGCGGCAAGTTTGTCAAAATCACTTCTTAGCTGAGCCGAAGGGTCAGCCCCTTTGCCCAGAATAGCACTGCTGCGGTCAGGAAGTTCCGTATCAGCAATCATATAAACAACAGCATGCTCCTGATCTATCTCAGCCGGTGATTTTTTAGTTAAAATGTGCAAAAATTCCGCCGAAGCAGCAGGTCCCATACCACCAATAACACCAAGTTTTTTTCCTGTCTTAACAAAACCATCCTTCATTCTCATTATCCCCCGATAAACTTACAGAAAAGCAATAAGTGCACCAAAAATTCTCAATTATTGCTCATCTGCACTACAAAAGTTATTTGTTCTTTATATAAAACTCTTCCATGAACTCAGCGAGTTTTTCGCATCCTGCTTTAGGCATCGCATTATAGATTGAGGCACGCAAACCACCAATACTACGATGACCCTTTAACCCATCAAGCCCAATTGCTTTTGCTTCAGTCGCGAATTTTGTTTCCAGGTCCGGCGTTGGCAAACCAAAGGTGACATTCATCAAGGAACGGCTGTCTTTATCAGCATAG
>CAYTOV010000076.1:0-2479 GCA_964439485.1 uncultured Acidaminococcales bacterium
CCTGTGAATGTTGATATTCCAGATTTTATTCAAGCCCTGAAAGAAAAGAATCTTAGTGAAGCAATCCGGATTCTTAAAAACAAGAATACCTTGCCGGCTGTCTGCGGTCGTGTCTGCCCGCAAGAAAGTCAGTGTGAAAAGAATTGCATACTTGGTATTAAAGGGGAACCGGTAGCAATAGGTCGTCTGGAACGCTTTGTCGCTGATTACGCCAGAATTAAAGGGCTTGATACCATAAATAATGCTAAAGTGGAACAAAATGGCAAAAAGGTAGCAATCGTAGGGAGCGGACCTTCAGGTCTTACCGCAGCAGGCGACTTAGCTAAGATGGGTTATGATGTTACCGTTTTTGAGGCTTTGCACGCACCTGGCGGTGTTCTGATGTATGGTATCCCTCAATTCCGTCTGCCGAAAGAAATCGTAAAACATGAAATTGATCAGCTAAAAGTACTTGGTGTAAAAATTGTGCCAAACGTTGTTATTGGTCGTACCTTTACAATCGATGAGCTTATGCATGAAGAGGGCTTCTCCGCTGTCTACATTGGTACAGGCGCAGGACTTCCGCATTTCATGCATATTGATGGTGAAAATTTGAATGGGGTATATTCAGCTAATGAATTCCTTACCCGTGTAAATCTGATGCGTGCTTACAAATTCCCACAGGTTGCGACTCCTGTCTATATTGGTAAGAGTGTAGCTGTTGTTGGCGCAGGCAATGTTGCTATGGATGCTGCACGCACTTCCAAACGCTTAGGCGCAGAAACTGTATATATAGTTTACAGACGTAGTGAAGATGAAATGCCAGCACGCAAAGAAGAAATTGAACATGCCAAAGAAGAGGGTATTGAGCTTCGGCTGTTAAATAATCCAACCAAAATCATCGGTGATGAAAAAGGCTGGGTAAAAGGCATGGAATGCGTAAAGATGGAGCTAGGGGAGCCTGATGCCTCCGGCCGTCGTTCACCAGTTGAAATTAAGGGGTCAGAATATGTTCTTCCAGTTGACATGGTTGTTATGTCCATTGGGCAGGGACCTAATCCTTTGATTAAGGCAACAACACCTAACTTGGAAACCAACAAACGCGGTAATATTAACGCTGACGAAAGCGGGCAAACTTCAATGCCTGGTGTATTTGCAGGTGGTGACATCGTAACAGGTGCAGCAACTGTAATTTCAGCAATGGGCGCTGGTAAAAAAGCAGCCAATGCAATTGATGAATACCTCTCAAAAAAATAAGTGTAGTTATATTAATACATTAATCAAAGAATAATATATTTCAAATAATCTGCTAGCTTTCTAAATTTACTTTAGTTTGCTAGCAGAGTCTTCATTTTTTGGAGAATTATTGTTGAAATGAGGGAAGATCTATGAAAAAATATTCTAGTTTTTGCTATTTTGTTCTTTCTATGACCTTTATGATTAATTTTGCAAATAATAATAATGCATATGCTAAAGAATACAAATCAACAGCTGGTAATTACAGTATGAACATACCTGAAAATACTATACCAATTAGTGAAGGACCGCTGTCCTACAGATTTGCGCAAGGCAATATAAATTTTGAATGCAATATCATCAGCTTGCCGGCTGAACTTCAAATTAACAAAGAAAATAAAAGTAGTAATGACAGAATAACTAAACTTGATAATTTACTGTTAAGCAATATCGCTGACACTAATTACCAAAATACTAATAGTTCCTGGCAAAAATATAAAAATAAAGAATTGCTTTACCAAATATTTGAAAATAAATCAGCCGACAACCTGAATAAGGAAAAGTTACTAGCTGATACTATATTTATAAATAGTAAAAATGTATTTGTTATTGCAGCTTTTGCGCCGAATTCAGAAAATGAAAAAGCTGCAGAATTGTTATCAACAATATTAAATTCTGTTAAAATCAACGACGCAAAAGACCTTAAAAATAATTATTTCACAAATATTGCAGCTGGTTATTCCTTAAATTTGCCAAATGGTTTCCATACCAAGACCGGCAACACTTACAACATAATGCAACTGCAAAAAGTAGATAATCAAGTTATTGGCAGTATAAGAACATTTACAACAAACGAATATGCACAATATGCTAAAGCTTCAGAACCAGAATTATCAAAAATAGAAAACCAGTTTATAGAACGCATGACCAAATATGCTGCAAGCCAAACAATAATCACTCATAAACCAATTAATATTAATGGACTGAATGGTATCCTAATAGAAAAAACCATTAATAAGCAAGATGAAATTACTAATATGCTTGAATGTTATTTATTTACTGCAAGCAAAGGATATCAAATAAACTTTTCATCAAAAGATAAAAACCAGTATGATGCATCCAAAAAAGATTTTTTAGATGCGATTTCCAGTTTTAAAACATTGGGTTATTAAAAGCAATACGTGTGTTCGTTATTTCAATATATAATTTTTAGCTCGTTTTACATAATATATATTATAGGACTCTAGAACGAACAAACGTTTGA
>CAYTOV010000076.1:2579-6754 GCA_964439485.1 uncultured Acidaminococcales bacterium
TTAGCTCGTTTTACATAATATATATTATAGGACTCTAGAACGAACAAACGTTTGACAATGTTTGTGATGTTTGCTATAATTGCTTAAATGATAATGTTATTGCTTTTAAAAGATTTCTTTTGTTTCACTAGATTGGAGGTTGCTTTGTAATGATTAAAAAATCGAACCAGCAGCTAGATTCATACGTTGAGACTGATGAATCTTCACTGACTGAGCGTCAAAAGCAAATTTTAGACTACGTGCGTGAACATGTATACAGCAAGGGTTATCCGCCCGCTGTTCGCGAAATTGGCTTAGCCGTTGGTCTTTCCTCAAGCGCTAGTGTGCACTCACATCTTCAAAAACTCGAGAAGCTTGGCTTTTTGCAGCGTGATCCTTCTAAGCCGCGTGCACTTGAGTTGACTCAAGAATCATCCTGGCGACAAAAAACTGTAGTTCCTGTTCCTTTAGTTGGCAAAGTGACTGCCGGCCAGCCTATTTTAGCCATCGAAAATATTGAAGAAACCTACCCCCTGCCGCTTGACTTAATTGGCTGTCAGGAGGATGTTTTCATGCTTTCCGTTAAAGGAGACAGCATGATTAATGCTGGAATTTTAGATCATGATTATATTATTGTGCGTAAACAAAATTATGCTAATAACAGCGACATTGTAGTCGCCTTGATCGATGATGAAGAAACTACAGTAAAAAGATATTTTCGTGAACTTAAACAAATTAGGTTACAACCTGAAAATGATGCCTATCTGCCAATTACCGGCACCAATATAAAGGTTATGGGAAAAGTAATTGCTGTTTTCCGCATTTTATAGCAATACCCCTCTATTTCCTCTTATTTTGGTTTTTAAGCCACTTTTCATCATTTTACGATAATTTGTATTAGCGTTTTATTTTTAAAGCAATATACGCGAAATATAAAGTCATGTTTTTTATTGCATTATTACTATAATGTCTTTTAGACGTCATAAAGATGATTTTTAGAGTCTTTTTGGTATAAAAATAAAGTCCTTCTCATAGAGAAGGACTTTATTTTTATCTAATTGTTTATTTTTCGCCAACCATTTCAGCTGCTGACATAATTGCAACTCGGCCGTGTTCAAAAGTCAGTCCGCCTTGCAAATATACATTATATGGTTCTCTCATTGGGCCATCTGCACTTAATTCAATTGAAGCTCCTTGTACAAAAGTACCTGCAGCCATTATAATTTCATCCTGATAACCAGGCAATGCAGAAGGTACTGGCACTACATGTGCATCAACCGGTGAATTAGCTTGTATTGCTCCGCAAAAAGCACGTAATCTTTCACGTGATTCAAGTCTGATTGCCTGAATTATATCACTTCTGGTATCACTATAATGTGGTGTTACATCATAGCCAAGCTGCGCAAATACAGCTGCTGCAAAAATTGAAGTTTTTACTGCCTGTAAAACAACATGGGGAGCAAGAAATAAACCTTGATAGAACTCCCTGGCGGTATCGCCAAGGGTAGCTCCCATCTCACCGCCCAGGCCAGGTGCTGTAAGCCTATAAGATGCTAATTCTACTAAATCGCTGCGTCCAACAATATAACCACCGGTTGGCGCAAGCCCGCCACCAAGATTCTTTATTAAGGAACCAGCAATTAAATCTGCACCTACATCTGTTGGTTCTTGCTTTTCAATAAATTCACCATAACAATTATCAACAAAACAAAGGCAGTCAGGATTAATCGTTTTTACAGCTTGGCAGATCTCACCAATTGCTGCTACAGTCAGTGTTTTTCTTGCGTCACTATAACCACATGATCTTTGAATAAGAACCATTCGCGTTTTTGGCGTAACAGCACTTTGAAGTTCTTTTATAGCAACTTTACTGCCCGACATTGGCACCTCTTTATAAGAAACACCTATATCAACCAAAGAACCAGGAGTCTTTACAGGATATCCAATAATAGTTTGCATGGTATCATAAGGAGTACCTGTCGCTGAAATAATTTCGTCTCCCTGCCGAAGAACTCCAAGCAGTGCAACTGCCAACGCATGGGTCCCAGAAACAAACTGTGAACGTACCAGTGCGGCCTCGGCATGAAAAATATCTGCGTATATTAAATCAAGTTTTTCTCTTCCCACATCAGAATAGGCATATCCCGTTGTTGGTTTCAAATAATAATCTGATACTTTATGTTTACGGAAGGCTTTAATAACTTTTCTTGTATTATAAAGTGCTGCCTCTTCATAAGGTAAGCAATTTTTATTGACTGCATTTAAAGCATTTAGCTCTATTTCTTCAAAATTTATCATCCAGTCCACCTTTAGTCTATGTAATATTTTAGTTTAAGCAGCAAAATGCCACTCATTTAATCTACTTAAAGTACTCTTTATATTCATTTCGTTGATCTTCTGATAAGCGAGCTTTGATTCTGATACCATCATCACAATATTCCTGCTCTAACACAGTACTGACTTTGTGCAATTTAGCTGCTTTATCGGTATCTGCATAGGGTATCAATAATTCAGTTTCAACAGAAGTTAGACTTAGATTGTCAACAATTAAATCAAGGAGAACATCCATTCCAATCCCTTTTTTAGCAGAAACAAGAACACAGTTTTCCTCGCCTTTAATTCTTTCCAATAATCCACTCTCTGGAGCAACCTTATCAATTTTGTTATAAACAGTTATTATTTCCTTATCAGAAGCGCCTATTTCTTTCAATACTTCGTAAACAGCATCCATTTGCTTTTTGTATGTTGAATGGCTTACATCTACTACATGCAACAATAAGTCAGCCTCAGCAACTTCTTCCAAAGTTGATTTAAACGCACTTACCAGTTGATGTGGTAACCGCTGGATAAACCCAACAGTATCAGTTAAAATAGCCTCTTGCTTGTCTGGCAATGATAAATGACGCGTTGTTGGATCCAAAGTGGCAAACAATTGGTCCTGTGCATAAATATCGGAAGCAGTCAACGTATTTAATAAGGTTGATTTACCTGAATTAGTATAACCAACCAAAGCTATTGTGGCAATCTGATTTTTTTTGCGGCCAGTACGATGAAGCGTGCGCACTGACTTGACTTTTTCTATGCTTTCTTTAATAAAAGTGATACGGTCTCTTATACGACGGCGATCGATTTCAAGCTTAGTCTCGCCAGGACCTCTTGTGCCAATACCTCCGCCAAGACGTGACAATACAAGACCCTTTCCAGAAAGTCTCGGTAGCGTGTACTGTAATTGAGCTAATTCAACTTGTAATTTACCTTCATTAGAACGCGCCCTTTGTGCAAAAATATCCAGAATTAAGCCTGTGCGGTCAATAACTCTGATCCCCATCACAAGCTCTACGTTTCTCTGCTGTGCTGGTGAAAGTTCATCGTCAAAGATGCACAAATCAACATCTTCCTGGCGTACAAAAAGAGCCAATTCTTCAACTTTGCCTTTACCAATAAAAAATGCCGGATCAGGTTTTTGTCTTTTTTGAGAGAATGCGCCTACAACCGTAGCTCCCGCTGTATCTGCAAGTTGTTTTAACTCTTCAAGTGATTCTTCTGTAGACCATGACTGCCTAAATCCGCCTGAGTCTACAGCAACCAAAATAGCTTTTTCTGGATTTTCTGCTGATTTCGACCCTGAAGTCTGTTTCTGCATTATTTTTTCTATCGTAACAATCATATTAGAAAAATTGATTTCTACCGCTTCAGCTACAGAAAATGGGCCATGTTCCTGGCACAGATATTCTGCATTTTCGTCAATACCAGCTATTAAAGCAAACGAAAAACTCGATTTTGCAAAGTCCGGACCAATTACGCCTATAGCAGCCATGGCATCATACTTACCATTTTTGAGAGCAGAATAATCCACACCACTTAATGTGGAATTTCCGTTCAAATGCGTATGAATACAACGCACACCGCTTAGCCTTATTGCCCCTCTTCTTCCTTTAAATTGAGGTAATTCGACACTTTGCTGATCTCCAAGTGAAATGTCTGTTATTTGTCCACTTCTCGTGACATAGATTGAAATTTCACGCTTTATTTTTTCGGATATTTTAGCTAATTGTACTGCTAGCTCCTCAGTTATAATTTGATCCTGTGGAACCTTAATTTCGTACAATTTTTCTAATTCTTCCAAAATAGCGTCTTTGATACCCTTTTTATTACCACTAATTTCTGACATATTTTTCACCTTCTTTGCCAAAAAC
>CAYTOV010000077.1:0-6746 GCA_964439485.1 uncultured Acidaminococcales bacterium
GCAATTATTTCACGCAATTCAGGTGATACTATTGTATGACAAATTACAGCGTTATTTTCCTTTGCCTCTTTAACAATAGCATGAACCTGTTCTGCATCCCTTAAATAAGGAACACGAATAATGTCAAATTTTTCCTGCACAAACTGGCTGATTGTTGCTTTTGCTACAGCCTCGGACGTTTCGCCAATAGAATCGGAAACAGCATAAATTATTGGTAAACTAGCTATGATAAATTCCTCCTTTGCCCTCTGCCAGGTCAACCAGCAGTCTGGTAAAATTAGTCTTGGTAATTCTGCCTACGACCTCATAACAGTGCTTCTCTTCATTGATTGTTTTAACGACCGGCAAACAATCAATTTCGTTATCAATTAAGCGTCTAGCTGCTGTTGCCACTGAGTCTTCAGGTTTTGTAACTATTAATTTTGATAGTGGCGTCATAACCATGACAATTGGTATGTTCTGCAGGTCGGCACCTTTGTTGATAGCTGTTTTTAATAAATCTTTTCGAGAAACAACCCCTAAAAGCGTGCTATTATCACCAACAACGAAGACTGTACCGATATCCTCCAGGAACATGGTAACAACTGCATCATATGCACTTTTATCATTGTGAATACCGATAGGAACAGACTGAATATCTCGGACACAAATACCTGATATTTCTTCCATAAGCATACCCAAAGTGTTTTTGCCCGTAAAATAATATCCTACTTTCGGCCGTGCGTCTAATATACCGCTCATTACAAGAATTGCAAGATCAGAACGCAATGCGGCTCTTGTTACGTTCAATCTTTCTGCAATATGCTCGCCTGTAATAGGTCCGTCCTGGCGAACGATTTCTGCAATTCGTTTTTGTCTATTGCTCAGAGAAATGTTACTCACTTCCTTCCCAAACTCAAAATAGTGTATGCTTTATTATACGCTATTTGTCTAAAAAATCCTCTTTTTAAATAACTGCTACACTAAATAATTATTTTAAAACCGGTTTTCTATAGAAAAACACCCATGCTCAAGTTACCTTCATTGGCGTGGCAACCTTTGCATGGGTGCAATTTTTTATTAAAAATTACCAGATAAGATCAGTATCTTCAGCTTTGCCTTTGCCGGTCAAAGCATCGAGCATGATACGCTGTTCAACTTGAGCTACCATTTTCTTAGTAAACTTAACGGTATCAGGATTTACTGACATACTGTCAATGCCATTTTTTACCAGGAATTCAGCAAACTCTGGGTATACACTTGGTGCTTGTCCACAGATAGAAACCGTCTTGCCATCTTTGTGGGCAACTTCAATCAGGTGTTTTATCGCACGACGTACAGCAAGATTGCGCTCGTCAAAGATATGGGAAACTGTATCATTGTCGCGGTCGCAGCCTAAAACCAACATGGTAAGATCATTCGAGCCGATGGAGTAACCATCGACATATTTGTTAAACTGATCAGCTAGTATTATATTGGCAGGAATTTCAGCCATCAGCCATACTTTGAAGTCTTTACCACGAGACAGTCCTTCTTGGGCCATCAGGTTTGTTACTTTTTCACATTCTTCTACACTGCGGCAGAAAGGAATCATAACATTCAAATTCTTAAGGCCAAATTCTTCACGAACTTTGCGAACAGCTTTAATTTCCAATTTGAAAGCTTCTATATACTTAGGATCATAATAGCGCGAAGCTCCACGCCATCCTAAAAGTGCGCTCGGTTCATAAGGCTCGAATTCGTCGCCGCCTTTCAGGTCACGATACTCGCTGGATTTGAAATCGCTGAATCTTAAGGTTACCGGACGCGGTGCCATAGCTTGGCAAACCTGGCGGAAGCCTTCTGCCAATTGGTCAACAACTTTTTCCGGATGACCTGTTTTGATCAAATAAAGAGGATGTTCATGAATGTAGGTTGTCCAGATGAATTCTTCACGCATCAGGCCAATACCATCACATGGAAGAACTGAATACTTTTCAGCGAGTTCAGGATCACCAAGGTTCATATAAATCTTAGTACCAGTTACAGGAAAAGTTTCAGCAGCAACTACTGAAGCGGAAGCCTCAGGTTTTTTAGCGCTTTCAATGATGCCTTCATAAACCACACCATTAGTAGCATCCACCGTAACATCAATGCCATCTTTAATTGCAGTTGTAGCTGCTTCGCCTCTGCTCTTTGTGCCAACAATACATGGGATACCAAGCTCACGGCTGACAATAGATGCATGGCAGGTCATACCGCCTGAATCTGTTACTATTGCTTTTGCTTTCTTCATTGCCGGAACCCAGTCTGGAGCCGTCATTTCGGTAACCAGTATCTCGCCATCTTTAAATTCATCAATGCGGGATGGGTCAAGAATTACATGAACACGACCAGAAACCAGTCCTGGGCTTGCAGGCAATCCTTTGGCAATAACTTTACGGTCAGTAGTTATTTTAGCACTTTCCACTTTTTTGCCCTCTTCTTTATTACGGCGAGACCAAACGGTTTCCGGACGAGCTTGCAATATCCAGATTTTGTCAGTACGTTCGTCAATGCCCCATTCAATATCCATATAGCAGCCATAATGTTTTTCAATCTTTTTAGCATAGTTAGCCAGTTCAAGAATCTGTTCATTAGTCAGAGTCTGTTTGTGGTAGTTTTCTGCAGGCACCGGCAGTTCTTCACAGTCGCCGCCTTTTTTACGAACAAGCATAACATCTTGCGCATTAACATTAATTTCAATAATTTTATTTTCAGCCTTCGAAACTGTATAGTTGTCAGGAGTTACAGTTCCTTGTACAACATATTCACCAAGGCCATAAGCAGCTTCAATCAGAATATTTTCATCATTTCCAGTTGCCACATTCACAGTAAACATTACGCCAGCAGCCTTAGAGAACACCATCATTTGAATAACAGCACTCAGAGCAACATCCAGATGATCAAAGCCTTGCTTTTCTCTATAGTAGACAGCGCGATCAGTGAAACAGGATGCATAGCATTCCTTAACTTTGGCAATAATAGTTTGAGCGCCTTGAACATTCAAATAAGTATCTTGTTGACCAGCGAAACTAGCATCTGGTAAATCTTCAGCAGTAGCACTTGAACGAACAGCAACAAAAGGCAGTTCTTCGCCGACTTTCTTTGCCAGCTCAGCATAAGCATCTGCAATTGCTACCTGCAGGTCATCAGGCATTTTTTCAGCCATGATAGCTGCACGCAGTTTGGCACTTACATCGCGCAACATAGCGCTGTTTTCTACATCAGTAAGTTCAGACAGCAATGCTGCCATTTTTTCCTTAAGTCCGCTCTTCTCAATAAAATATCTATAAGCGTATGCAGTAGTTGCAAAGCCATAAGGAACAGGTACATCCGTCTTTGAGGTCATTTCTCCGAGAGAGGCTGATTTACCGCCGACTATGGGAACGTCAGTTTTTTCTAATTGTTCAAACCAAAGTAGAAACTGTTCATCCTTTTTCATTGTAGCACTCCTTTTGTCATATACTTATTAAATGACTATTTCTAATATAGTATACACTATATCATGTTTATTCTCGTTGTTCAAGCGAATTTTTTATAAATTTTATACATTTTTGTATTTTTCTTTACAGTACTATTGCACTAAGGTCGCCAACCATACTAGCCGTCTCTTTGACTTGTACCAGGAGAGCCAGGCGATTATTTTTTACATTTTCGTCTTTGTCCATAACCATTACTGTATCAAAAAATTTGTTAACAGGAGCTGATACTTCATTAATTAATTTAAGAACATCAGCATAGTTATAAGCAACCAATGCCGGAATAGTTTCTTTTTGCAAACGGCAGACAACTTCATAAAGTTCTTTTTCTGCAGGTTCTACAAATAAGCTTTCCTTGATAATGGTTTCTCCTTCTGCTTTTTTGCAGAGATTGACAACACGCGTAAAGGCTTGAATGCTTTCAGCAGCTTCAGGCGTTACAACGTATTCCCCTAAAGCCTTCGCCCTTACGAACAGGTCAACAATATCATCGTTGGCCTTTTCATTTAATACTGCGTCGATAACATCATAGCGAATACCTTGATCGCCCATCATGTTTTTAACACGCTGCATGAAAAATTCTTGCAGCTGTGCCAATAATTCGCCATTTTTAGCAGCAGGAACATTTAACATGCCTAAAACAGAGATAATTGTTTTAAGCAAAGGCAGATGATAGTTACCATCAACCAAAATGTTGATAATACCGATTGCCTGACGACGCAAAGCATAAGGATCCTGCGAACCAGTAGGTATCAATCCACGGCTGAAAGTAGCCGCAATATTATCTAGCTTGTCAGCAATACCTACCAAGCGACCAATATCAGTTGTTGGTAATTCATCACCGGCAAAACGAGGAAGATAATGTTCAAATATGCCTTGAGCAACTTCTTGTTTTTCACCATCAAGCAATGCGTACTCGCGTCCCATGACACCTTGCAGCTCAGTAAATTCACATACCATGCCAGTTACCAAGTCTGTCTTGGACAAAAGAGCCGTACGCTGCAAAATATTCTCATCAACTTTTACATTGAGGTTATTTTTCAATGTCATTGCAATATCAGCCAAGCGCACACTTTTGTCGTAAATATTGCCAAGGCCTTCCTGGAATACTACAGTTTTTAATTTTTCCAAACGTTCTTCCAGTTTGATTTTTCTATCTTCATTAAAGAAAAATTTCGCATCGCTAAGACGTGCACGTAAGACGCGTTCGTTGCCATGGGCTACAATATCTAGTCCTTCGCTGTTACCATTACGAACGGTAATAAATTTAGCCAGTAATTTACCTTCAGCGGTAAATACAGGGAAATAACGCTGATGTTCGCGCATAGGAGTTATAACTGCTTCTTTAGGCAATGTCAAAAATTTATCGTCAAAATGTCCGCAAAGAGCCGTAGGATACTCTACAAGATAAACTACTTCTTCCAGTAAATCCTCATCTATTTCGGCAATGCCGCCTTCTTTTTGCGCCAATTCTTCTACTTGCTGGCGTATCATCTTGCGGCGTTCATCCTGGTCAACAAGGACAAAATGTTCACGCAGTACCTTTTCATAATCGCTGGCGCTGGCTATTTCAACTTCACCTTTGCTCAGAAAACGGTGACCTATGGTGTTACGTCCAGATTTGACGCCAGTTATTTCAATTGGAATGATTTTATTGTCTAATAATGCAACAAGCCATCTTATTGGGCGTACAAAGCGGAAATCGTGATCAGCCCAACGCATATTTTTAGGGAAAGATAAAGATTCCACGATATCAACCAAGAAAGCTGGTAACAAATCAATTACTGCTTGTCCTGTCAATTGTTTAACTGCATAGACATATTCATCACGAACAATTAAATCTTCAACAGCTATACCTTGTCCTCTGGCAAAGCCCTGTGCAGCTTTAGAAGCAGCACCATCCGGACCGAAAGCAATTTTTACCGAGGGTCCTTTGCTTTCGACGACTGTACTCGCTTGCGTTTCTTCAACGCCATCAGCAATAAAAGTCATGCGACGCGGTGTACCGAAAACAGTAACTGAGGCAAAAGGAACACGAAGTTCTTGCAGTTTTTTCTCAGCTAAGCTCTTCAATTGCTCCAAAATACCCGGCATAAATTTAGCAGGAATTTCTTCTGTGCCTATTTCAAATAATAACTTCTGTTCCATCTTTATTTATCCCCTTTCAGCAGCGGGAAGCCCAATTTTTCTCTCTGTTCAACATAAGCAGCAGCACAGAGACGTGCCATTGCTCTTACACGTCCAATAAAAGCTGTTCTTTCGCTGACACTTATGGCGCCGCGAGAGTCAAGCAGGTTAAAGGTATGTGAACACTTCAACACATAATCATAGGCCGGGCGAATATTACCGGTTTCGATAACACGCATAGCCTCTTTTTCGTATTTATCAAACAGATCAAATAACAATGCTGTATCAGCAATCTGGAAATTATAGTAGGACTGTTCTACTTCATTGGTATGAAAAACATCTCCATAAGTAATATCGCCTACCCACTTAACATCATATACGTTTTCAACACCCTGTATATACATGGCAAGACGTTCTAAGCCATAGGTAATTTCAACGGTAACCGGTTTAACATCAATACCGCCGACTTGCTGGAAATAAGTAAATTGTGTGATTTCCATGCCGTCAAGCCAAACTTCCCAACCAAGTCCCCAGGCACCAAGTGTTGGTGATTCCCAGTTGTCCTCTACAAAGCGAATATCATGTTCATTCTGGTGAATGCCTAATTCAGCCAAACTTTGCAGGTAAAGCTCCTGTATGTTTTCTGGAGAAGGCTTAATAATGACCTGATATTGATGGTGCTGAAAGAGGCGGTTTGGGTTATCCCCATAACGACCGTCTGCCGGTCTTCTGGAAGGCTCAACATAAGCAACGCGCCATGGTTCAGGTCCAAGCACCCTGAGAAAGGTTGATGGATTCATAGTACCCGCACCTTTTTCGATGTCATAAGGCTGAGCCATAATGCAATCCTGTTTGGCCCAAAACTCTTGAAGTTTCAAAATAATCGTTTGGAAATTCATTTTCTTCCTCCTTAAATTTATACAGGTTTGAATACAAAAAAGCCTCCATCCCTGTAACAATAATATGTTACAGGGACGGAGGCTTAAAGCTCCCGCGGTTCCACCCTGTTTGACTGCAAGCAGTCCTCTCTTATCAAATATAAAATTATGGCTCCCGGGCGCCTTCGTCTTTGATATCGGCTTGCACTATCCCGATTCGCTGCTGCAAAAACTACTTATCCCCTTCATTGCCTTTTCTTTA
>CAYTOV010000078.1:0-6709 GCA_964439485.1 uncultured Acidaminococcales bacterium
TGTCATGCGGAAGTAGAAGCCATTCGAGAAGCCTGCCGCAATCTCGGCACTTATGTTTTAACTGGCTGTGAGCTATATGCTTCCTCGTACCCTTGTCCTATGTGTCTTGGAGCTATTATCTGGGCCAATATCAAAAAAGTATACTACGCTAATTCAGCTGAAGACGCGGGAGCCATAGGTTTCAGAGATGATTATATCTATGATTTTATCGAAGGCAAATGTCAGGATAAGCAAGTTTTGGAACTTGATCAGCTTGGTCGTGAAGAGGCTATTGAAACCTTTAAGCGGTATCAGAGCGCGAACAAGACTATCTATTGAAATAGAAACAAGGAGTAATCAGGGGCGACATGAAGCGTTGGATTATGCACGTTGATATGGATGCATTTTTTGCCTCGGTTGAACAGCTTGATCATCCGGAATATCGGGGTAAGCCGGTAATTGTCGGCGGACAATCTGAGAGGGGAGTTGTATCAACTTGTTCCTATGAGGCGCGCAAGTTTGGTGTGCGCTCGGCTATGTCGATGGTAGAGGCACATCGGCGCTGTCCGCAGGCTATTTTTGTTCAAGGCAGAATGTCCAGGTATGCAGAAATATCCAGAAGTATCATGGCTGTTTTTCGGGAGTTTTCACCTTGTATAGAGCCGCTCTCCATTGATGAAGCTTTTCTGGATATGACAGGAATTACTGGTGTTGCAGAAGATATTGCCAAGGCAGGGCTTGCTATTAAGACCAGGATAAAAGAAAAAACAGGTCTTACGGCTTCGGTCGGGATTGCACCCAATAAATTTTTGGCTAAATTGGCTTCCGATCTTGAGAAACCTGATGGTCTGGTAATTATTCGTGAGGAAACAGCAAAAGATTTAATTGCGCCGCTGCCGGTACGAAAGATTTTCGGTATTGGTGAAAAGACGGAAAAAGGACTTTTGCAGCTAGGTATTTTAACTATAGGCCAGTTGGCAGACTGTGACCCCAAATTTTTGAAAAAGGTTTTGGGTAATAGCGCCGAAACAATCCATTTGCTGGCGCAGGGCAAAGATAACAGGCCGGTAGAATGTATGCAGGAAACAAAATCAATCGGCAAGGAAACAACCTTTCCCTATGATCTGACGACACCAGGAGAGAGACATTCAGAACTTTTGGATTTGTGTGAGCAGGTTGGCTGGCGGCTGCGCAATAACGAAGTAGCAGGTCATACTGTCACTTTAAAAGTTAAATTTGCTTCCTTCAGGTCGATAACGCGCAGTTCTACGGTAGAAATACCTGTAAATTTTGACGAAGAAATCTTTACTGTTATTAGCAGGCTGGCAGAGCAAGTTGCCTGGACAGAACCAGTCAGGCTTTTGGGCGTATCACTGTCCAAGCTTGTTCCGGCAGGAGTGGCGCCATTGGTTGCCGCGGAAGATGATGCCGCTATGCGGAAAAGGAATGCAGTGCTTGATTCTTTGAAGAACAGGTTCGGTGAGAACATAATCAAGCGTGGCAATATTGAAAAAGAAACCCGTTAAACGTTTTCCAAGTTTTTGGAATGTTTAACGGGCTTCTTTATTTTTGATCTGTTGTGCAAGCCATTGCACAATTTTGCAAGGACTCGACTTGGAGTTCCATATTGAAAACTTTGCTGAACCATGGAAGGTGCTGCTTAAGCTGGTGAAGCTCTATACTTGGCATACAGCTTGATTTCAAGTGGAGCAAAGCAGTCTTTTTGTTTTTTATTTCGGGAATTATCTCGCTGATTTGCATGGTCTGTGAGTAGTCCATGCTTTCAGCAAGTGCTAATAAGAGAGCCATTTTGGAAATTTTGTTTAAGTCTTCATCACTCAAAAAATATTTATATGCTTTGTTACGCAAGTAATTGCGTGATACGCCGTTATGCCAGCCGGCAATGACAGCGGCAATCATCTGTTCCTTATGTGTCAACCCGAAAAGACGGGCGTTTTCAATCATATAGGCACTATGACGTGCATGACTGTAGTAGTTGATGGTGATGCCTATATCATGCAGCATGGCAGCCGTTTTTAGCAAGCGGCGCCAGGAATTACTGAGGCCGTGAATTGGTTTCCAGGCATCGAACATCGTGAGCGCCAGAGCGGTGATATGCTCACTATGTTTTATGTCTGTGGAATAGAGCAAAAGAATGTTGCGCGTGCTTTCATCGAGAATGTCTTCGGCGATAACTGGTGTTTTTTCTTTTTTCGCGTAGTAGTCAAGGAAAAGACCTTCACGAATACCGCAGCCGGAAATGATTATTTTCTTACCGCCTGTTGCTTCCAGAAGACACTGGATTACACTGGCACCTGCCAGAATGAGATCAGCACGGTCGGTGCCGAGACCGGATATTTTCCGCCGTTGTTCCAGAGTGGTTTCCCGCAAAAATTTAAAGGTTGTTCTGAATGCTTGGGCGGTGAATTGGAAGTTATGGATTTTCGAAGCAGGATACTTGTTTTTTTTCTGCTCCATTTTGGCAATTGTACGAGCCGTGCCACCAACGCCGATGAGTGGCAGGGAGGAATCTTTGAGCCAAGGATATTTTTCCAGGCGGCTCATGATCAGGTAACTTACATCACTGAATACTGTTGGGGGCATAACATCCCTTGTGTTGAACATGGCAGTAAGATTAACGCAGCCAAGCGGCAAGCTGATTGAATCGACTATTTTGCGATCATGGAAAAGAACCAGCTCTGTACTGCCGCCTCCTAAGTCAAAGATAATACCATCTTTTATGTTGATGGTATTAATTACGCCCAAGTAACTGGCATAGGCTTCCGCCTTGCCGCCAAGTATATGCAGATGAATTTCTGTTTCTTTTTCGACCAGTGCTGTGAGTTCTTTGCCGTTTTTGGCATTGCGCATGGCAGCAGTTGCAACGGCAACTATTTTATCAACATTAAAAATTTTGCACATAGTAGCGAAACTATGCATGCATTCCAACGTACCGGTGAAAGCTTCTTCTGTAAGCATGCCATTTATATCGACTTTCTGGCTTAGACGCAAAGCTTCTTTCTGATTGTAGACCATGTTGTAGGCACCGCTCTTGTAGATCTGGCTGATGACCAAGCGAGCCGAGTTTGAGCCTACGTCGATTATTGCTATCCTTTGCATAGAACCACACTCATTTCGAGAATTTATAATTTTTCTGATACTGTATATAGTTATTCTTTTTTTGTAAAAATCCTGCATGACAAAAAAACAAATTGTTTGTGAAAAGCAAATATTTTTTGTTAACCTATATCAGCAAGGATTTCTGCAATGCTTGTCGAATTTAAAGACAAACAGGGAGGTATCTGACCGTGAAAAGGAATAAACTCAGAACGTTAGCGGCAATTCATATAGGCTCAGAATTTGTGAGCCTGCAGATTGTTGAATATCGCGATCTTGAAAAAATAAAAATATTGGAACAGGCTTCACATCGGGTTAAACTTGGTGAAGAAACTTTTAAAAACAAACGCATTCCTTTCAGCATGGTCAGCGAGATCTGCGAGCTGCTTAAAGGTTATAAGAGACTTATGGAGGAATATGGTGCGGAGGAATATACTATTCAGGCTACCACAGCTGTGCGCGAAGCCCAGAATCAGATTTATTTCCTTGACCAGATTTATACCAAAACAGGTCTGAAAGTCGATGTCGTTGATATGCCGCGTGAAATTTATACTAAGTATGCGGCAATACAGCGAAGTCTGAATAAGGAAGGTATAGGCGCAGGCTGCGGGGTGCTTTTAGTAGATATTTCCTCCGGCGGCCTGGGCATTACGTATGTGCGGGATGGTAAAATAAAATACCAGCAGAACCTGCACATCGGCATCATCAGAATAAAGGAAGATTTTGACAGGGCACAAAAATCCTCGCTCTATTTCAGCAGGGCTTTGACCGAATATATTTCGAGCACAATAGGGCCTGTTCGCAAAGATCTTGAAGAAGAGGATGTCAGATATTTTGTTTTATCCGGCACTGAAACGGAACTTATTTTAAAAATGTTGGGTAGGGACAGCAATTCTTCTCAGGTAGAAAGGATGCAGACTGCCGATTTTATAACATTTTACGATAGAATTCGTACAATGAATCTTTCACAAATAATAAGAGTCTTTAATATTGAAGAAACATCGGCGGAAATAATTTTCCCAACCATTATACTTTATCAACAATTGCTGGCACTTGCACCTGCGCAGGAGATATTAGTCATGCCTAACCGTTTTATTGATGGTATGACGCTTCTCCATATAGCTAATCAGACTAATACCGAATACGCCGACAGCCTCCATGAAGAGTTGATTACACTTATTCATTGCATAGGCGAACGTTATGGTTATGACTATAGCCATGTCAAGCAAGTAGAAATGCTAGCTCTTGCGATGTTTGACGCGCTTAGCAAAAAACATGGGCTTGATGAACATAGCCGCCTTTTACTGAGAGCTGCTTGTATTCTGCATGATATCGGCAAGTATATCTGCCTGAGAAGCCATGCTCTGTATTCCTATCAGCTGATAATGGCTTCGGACATTCTCGGTTTTAGTGATATGGACAAGCGTGTAGTTGCTTTAGCAGCTTATTATCATTCACACTTGCTTTTTAATAATCAGAATGAAGGCAGACCAAGAGTTGATAAAACCTGTATGCCGCTTGTAGCAAAGCTGGCAGCCATTTTGCGTCTTGCTGATGCCATGGATCGCAGCTATCTGCAAAAAATTGAAAAATGCAAGGTTACATTAAAAGGTAATGAAATGCAGATATTTGCTGTCAGCAGAAAAGATTTGACTTTGGAAGAATGGACTTTTGAAAACAAGAAGAGTTTCTTTGTAGAGGTATTCGGACTAACTCCTGTTTTGGAGCGGGTAGGTGGGAGAAAAGAAAATGGTTGATTTGAATAACCCGGAATATTATATTAACCGTGAGTTGAGCTGGCTGAGATTTAATCTGCGTGTTCTGCGCGAGAGCGGCGTGAAGGCTATGCCACTCTTGGAACGCCTGAAATTTGTTTGCATTTCTGCCTCTAACCTTGATGAATTCTTTATGGTAAGGGTTGCAGGCCTCTACAACCAGCTGGAAAATGGTATCAACAAAAAAGATGCGGCTGGCCTTACAGTAGAGGAACAATTAAAGCTGATCGCTAAGTCGGCGCATATGCAAATGAAAGCCAAGTATCGCTACTTATTCTCGATTTTGAAAGAATTAAGAAAAGAAGGGATAATGCTGAGCAGAGTGGGCGATGTGGAAGAGAGCGGTAAACAATGGTTGGAAGAGTATTATCGCGAAATCGTTTATCCTGTTCTGACACCAATGGCTGTTGATGCTTCCAGACCATTCCCTTTTTTGATGAACAGATCACTTAATCTCGCTGTTGAACTTATTAATAATGAGGGACAGCACAGCAGAGGCTTTGTGCAGGTGCCTTCTGTTTTGCCGCGTATTATTGAAGTTGAGCGCTGCAGCCAACGAACCTTCGTGTTTTTAGAAGAAGTAATTATCATTCATTGCCAGGATTTGTTCAAAGGCTGCGAAATACTGGATATCGTTCCTTTCCGTATAACACGTGATTCTGACCTTGATGTTGACGAAGAGGACATGGAAAATCTGCTGAAAGAGATTGAGATATCATTGCGCAAACGTAAGAGAGGAGCTTCTGTGCGCTTAGAAATTTTGAAGACTCGCAATCAGAGTATTAAAAAATTCTTGGCCGAGAATCTTGATCTTACCGAACAGGCAATTTACGAAATAAATGGCCCGCTTGATGTTACCTGTTTCTTTAAATTCATTAAACTTTTAAACGAACCGAAATGGGAATTTGAACATTTTGTACCCCAAAAACCACTGGAATTGCCGAAGCTGGATAATCTTTTTGATCGTATTCGGGAACATGACATTTTGTTCCATCATCCTTACGAGAGTTTTGAAGCTGTCATCAAGTTAGTCAGTGATGCGGCAAACGATCCTAATGTTCTGGCTATTAAGCAAACCTTGTACCGTGTAAGCGGTAATTCGCCTATAGTTGGGGCTTTGGCAAAAGCAGCAGAAAATGGCAAGCAGGTTACTGTTTTGGTGGAATTGAAGGCACGCTTTGATGAAGAAAACAATATTATCTGGGCAAGGAGACTCGAAAAAGCCGGATGCCATGTAATTTACGGTCTAATGGGTCTTAAAACGCATGCTAAGATTATTCTGATTGTACGCAAAGAGCCAGATGGTATAAAGCGCTATGTTCATCTTGGTACCGGCAATTACAATGACAATACAGCAAAACTTTACACGGATATTGGGATTATGACGGCTAATGACCAATTCGGCAGCGATGCATCAGCTTTCTTCAACCTATTATCCGGTTATTCGGATCCGCCTGTCTGGAATAAACTGGTGATGGCACCGCTTGGGTTACGTCAGAAGCTGTATGAGTTAATTGATAATGAGATTACGCAGGTGAAAAAAGGGCATGAAGGTCACATTATAGCCAAAATGAATTCTTTGATTGATAAGGAAATAACTAAAAAGCTTTATGAAGCCTCTATGGGTGGCGTTAAGATCGAACTGATCGTCAGAGGTATCTGCGGTCTCAAACCTGGTTTGCCGGGTATCAGCGAAAATATAACCGTACGCAGCATAGTTGGTAGACAGCTAGAACATAGCCGTATTTTTTACTTCGCGAATGGCGGCAGTGAACAGGTATACCTTTCCAGTGCTGATTGGATGCCGAGAAATCTGAACGAGCGTGTTGAATTATTCT
>CAYTOV010000079.1:0-2213 GCA_964439485.1 uncultured Acidaminococcales bacterium
TTTATGTTATTATAAAGAGAAGTTTGGTGCAAAAAAGGAGTTATAATCATTGAAAATTAAAGGCGTTTTATTTGATTTAGACGGAACACTTGTAAATACTTCTGATTTAATAATAAAAACTTTTGAACACACAATTAAGACCCTATTACAAAAAAATCCTACACAAGAAGAAATAACAAGATACTTTGGTCTTCCATTACGCGAATGCCTCAGACATTTTGATGAAGACAAAGTGGATGAGATGGCTGATTTCTATAGAGAATATAATCTTAAGAACCACGACTTGTTGATTAAGCCATTTCCCAAAATTGAAGAAACAATGATTCAATTACAGCAGAACGGAATTAAAATGGCCGTTGTAACGTCAAAAAAAGTACCTATGGCGGAACGCGGCCTTAAATGTTTTAATCTGGAAAAGTACTTTACTGGCATTATCGGTTGTGATGAATGCGAGAACCACAAACCGCATCCTGAACCTATGCGCAGAGGCGCTGAACTTATTAATCTAAGTCCTGAAGAATGTATATGTGTTGGCGATAGTCCTTTTGATTTGCAAAGCGGAAAGAGTGCAGGGTGTTTGACAGCAGCCGTAAAATGGACCTATTTTGACTGGGAACAAATGCTGTCATTAGGCAGGCCGGACCATGTTCTTGATGAAATGCCAGACTTAATAAGGGTTATTGATAAAGAAAATGCGAAGGGAAGGGCTCGTGCATGAGAAATATAGCTGTTATAGGCGGAACAGGCGTTTATAATCCTGAAGCCTTAAATGGTTTCAAAGAGCTGATAATAACTACACCTTATGGTCAAGTCGTTTGCACAACTGGAATGATTGCCGATAATAAGGTTACTTTTATTACCAGACATGGAGCAGGGCATAAAACAGCCCCTCATAAAGTAAATTATCGTGCAAATATCTGGGCACTTAAGAGCCTGGGAGTTGAAGAAATTTTTGCGACAACTGCAGTAGGTTCTTTAAATCAAGATATGAAAGCTGGCCATTTTGTTGTTTGCGATCAACTTATTGATTTTACTAAAAGCAGAATCAACACCTTTTATGATACTCCGGAACGTGGTGTCGCACATGTTGATTTTTCCTATCCTTATTGCCCTGTTTTACGTGAAAGAGTAATAGCTTGTTTAGAAAAAAGCGATACTAATTTTCACAAAACAGGCACTTATGTCTGCACAGAAGGCCCGCGCTTTGAAACAGCCGCCGAAATCAAAATGTTCAAAACTTTAGGCGGTGATCTTGTAGGAATGACAAATGCCCCGGAGTCAGTCTTGGCCAGGGAAGCAGAAATGTGCTATGTCAATGTTTCAATCGTAACCAATATGGCAGCTGGTATTTCGCCTACACCGCTTTCGCATACCGAAGTTGTCGAAGCGATGGCGCAAAGTGTTAGCAATATGAATTTATTAATTGATGCTTATATAAGAAATACTGATTATAAAAACTTATCTGTGTGTGGCTGCGCTACTGCCATGAAAGAATTTGGCGGATTTAAACTTTAAAAATCGGAGTAAAAAAATGATAAATACTTTGGAATGGCAACATTCCCATTTGATTATTTTGGATCAAACCAAATTACCTACAGAAATTACTTATATAAAATGCTACGATTATAAGAGAATAGCATCAGCTATTAAACGGCTTGAAGTGCGTGGTGCGCCGGCTATAGGGGCAGCAGCCGCATTTGCTATGGTATTGGGCTTCAATGAACTTCTTAATAACAGTTTATCGGAGAGAGAATTGTTTTGGTCTAAATATGAACTAATCAAAAAGGAACTTATAGCTGCCAGACCAACTGCGGTTAACTTGCAATGGGCAGCTGATAAAATTTGGTTAAAAGCTTTTTCGCATAAAGACACCTTAAGCTTAGCCGAAATTGCAAAATTAATCGAAGCTATGGCAGTTGAGATTTATCAAAATGATATCGAGCAGAATAAAAAAATTGGTATGTATGGCGCAAGTTTACTACCGCCAAATGCCAATGTCATTACACATTGTAATGCAGGTTCCTTAGCAACTTGTGGCTGGGGAACAGCTTTAGGGGTCATTCGTCAGGCCCATCTTGATGGTA
Organism: uncultured Acidaminococcales bacterium; assembly: GCA_964439485.1. Taxonomy (GTDB): domain Bacteria; phylum Bacillota; class Negativicutes; order Acidaminococcales; family Acidaminococcaceae; genus RZYP01. The sequence goes on from CAYTOV010000079.1 coordinate 2,085, forward strand.
AAATTAAAATGGTGTATGTGGATGAAACCCGGCCTCTTCTCCAGGGGGCACGTTTAACTGCATGGGAACTGCTTCAGGATAAAATACCCGCGACCTTGATTGCTGATAACATGGCCGCTTGGACAATGA
>CAYTOV010000079.1:2313-6516 GCA_964439485.1 uncultured Acidaminococcales bacterium
AGAATATATGAGGAGGATAAACATAAATGTCCGATAGTATTATAAAAGATATCACGCTTGCACCGCTGGGCAAGCAAAAAATTAACTGGGTAAAGGAATATATGCCTTTATTGAATTTATTGAACGAAAAATACTCTAAAACTAAACCCTTCGCTGGAATTAATATGGTTGTCACAATCCATTTGGAGGCTAAAACTGCTTACCTTGCTAAAGTTTTAAAAAATGCTGGTGCCAATGTTTACATTACAGGCAGCAATCCTCTTTCAACTCAGGATGAAATAGCTGCTGCACTTGTTGAAGAAGGTATCAACGTATATGCAACACATAATTGTACTTCAGAAGAATATGACTTGTTTTTAGGTAAGGCGCTTGATTGCAAACCTTCATTAATCATTGATGATGGCGGAGACCTTGTGAATATGCTTCACAAGGATAGAACCGATCTTATTTCTGGGTTGTTAGGCGGATCCGAGGAAACAACAACAGGCGTGCATCGATTAAAGGCGCTTTCACGTTCCGGCAATCTGGCTTTTCCAATGATTGCTGTAAATGACGCCTATTGTAAATACCTTTTTGATAATCGTTATGGTACTGGGCAATCTTCCTGGGACGGAATCATGCGCACTACCAATCTCTCTATTGCTGGCAAAAATGTTGTTGTTGCGGGCTATGGCTGGTGTGGCAAGGGTGTAAGTATGCGCGCCAAGGGCCTGGGAGCAAATGTAATAGTAACAGAAGTGGATCCCATAAAAGCAATAGAAGCTGTTTTTGATGGCTTTCGCGTAATGCCAATGCAGCAGGCTGCTAAAGAAGGGGATTTCTTCGTAACAGTAACTGGCTGCAAAGACGTCATTACTAAAGATCATATAGAAGTAATGAAAGATGGCGCTGTACTTTCCAATGCCGGCCATTTTGATGTAGAAATTAATATCCCGGATTTAGAGGAGCTTTCGGTGGTAACCCCTTATGAAGTCCGCAAAAATATCAGAACATACACAATGGCTGATGGCCGTAAAATAAATTTACTTGGCGAAGGCAGATTAGTAAATTTAGCCTGCGGCGATGGCCATCCAGTAGAAATCATGGATCTTTCCTTTGCTATGCAATTTTTGGCAATGAAATATCTGCTTGATAACAAAGGTAAACTCTCTAACGAACTTTATACTCTTCCTGATGAATTGAACAATGAAATTGCGGCCTTAAAATTAGAATGTATAGGTGTAGGTATCGATAAACTTAGTGAGGAACAAAACTTTTATTTAAACCAAGAATAAAGGGGATGTATCAAAAAATGCTGGAAATTCAAATTGCTGATGCGCGCAAATCAATTATTGAAATCGGTCTTAAGCTTCTTAATAAGAATTTAGTTGCTGGTTCCTGGGGCAACATAAGCATGAAAATTGATAAGGATAGTTATGCTATCACGCCATCAGGACGTCCTTATGATCTTCTTAGGGAAGACGACATTATCATTGTTAATTCTGATGGCACAAAACTAGCGGGGTTTGGTATACCTTCTTCTGAATTGCTATTGCATCTGGCTATTTATAAGAAATATCCAATGTTTAATGCAATAATCCACACTCATAGCATCTACGCCAGTGCCTGTGCAGCAATGCATAGACAAATACCTCCATTGCTGGAAGATACGGCTCAGATTTCTGGTGGATCAATAAAAGTTGCAAGGTACGCATTGGCCGGTACTAAAGAATTAGCAAATAATGCTGTAGAGGCTATGGGCACATCAAATGCGGTATTATTGGCAAACCATGGAGCAGTAAGCTGTGGTAAAAGCCTTGATGAGGCATTAATTGTTGCCGAAATAGTGGAGAAGTCAGCGCATGTTTATTGCATAACAGCATCCGTAGGTGAAAGCTTTCCTTTGCCAACCAACGATATAAAATTATTACGTAATTTTTATACTGAACACTATAGCAAAAGGCAAGGAGGCGATGATAAATAATGTCAGCAATTTTGATTAAAAATGTCGAAATAATATCTGAAGAAAATAGCGAAGTATTTAATATAGGCATCCAAAATCAGGCTATTTCTTATATAGGTAAGGAAATACCAAGCGGATATGATAATGCATATATCATTGAGGGCAAAAACTTCATTGCTGTACCCGGCATGGTTAATACACATACACATGCGGCAATGACACTTTTAAGAAGTTATGCTGATGACATGATTTTAATGGATTGGCTGCAGAACAAAATTTGGCCGGCAGAAGCCAATCTTACAGGTGATGATGTTTATTGGGGCACAAAACTTGCCATAATTGAAATGCTCAAATCAGGTACTACAACTTTTGCTGATATGTATTTTTTTATGGATAGGGTTGCGGAAGCAGTTCAGGAAACTGGTATCAGGGCTTCACTTTCACGTGGAATGATTGGCGTAGTGCCGGATGCTAATGAGAAAATTAAAGAAAGCATTGATTTGTATAATAACTGGCATGGTCAGGCTGATGGACGTATCAGCGTCATGTTTGGACCTCACGCCCCTTACACGTGCCCGGTCAATTATTTAAAACGAATTATAGATGAAGCAGGCAAGCTCGGCGCGGAAATTCACATGCATTTAAGTGAAACTGCGTATGAGGTAGAAGAGTGTGAGCGAGAACACGGCATGACTCCAATTGCTCTAATGAACAGCATAGGTCTTTTTGATTTGGGAACCTTGGCAGCGCACTGCGTTCATGTTACACCTGCTGACATTGAGATAATGGCAGCAAAAAATGTGCGCGTTGCTCATAATCCTCAAAGCAATCTCAAACTTGCCAGCGGTATTGCCCCTGTGCCGGAAATGCTTGCTGCCGGCCTCATTGTTGGTCTCGGAACAGATGGAACTTCCAGTAATAACAATCTTGACATGTTAGAAGAAGCACGCTTGACGGCTATGTTGCATAAAAATAATCAAAGCGATCCTTTAGTTATACCAGCAAAACAAGCTCTAAATCTCGCTACAAAGCAAGGAGCTCTCGCTTTAGGGCTTACTGATGTAGGAGAGGTGAAAGTAGGCCAGAAAGCAGATTTAGTCCTCTATGATATGAACAAACCTTACTGGTACCCACGTCACGACAGAACTTCTCTTTTTGTATATGCGGCAAACGCATCTGACGCTGATACGGTCATTGTTAATGGCAAAATTTTGATGGAACATGGAAACTTATTGACTATCGATGAGGAAAAAGTTTATGCGGAAGCTAATAAATGCGGCTTGCGCTTAACTAAATAAATATTTAGGAGTGGAATAATTTGGCAAAAATCCTTAAAAAATCAACTCTTGCTCCACAAGTATATGAATTTATTGTGGACGCTCCTTTAGTTGCTCACAAATGCCAACCTGGCCAATTCGTCATTATTCGTACAGAGGAGGAAAGTGAAAGAATTCCTCTCACTATTGCTGATTTTGACCGCGAGCAAGGCACAATTACCATAATTGTACAGGCAGTAGGTAATACAACTAAGCATCTATGTGAAACCTTTAACGAAAATGATGAAATATTGGATGTTGTCGGACCGCTTGGTATGCCTTCCCATATAGAAAATTTTGGCACAGTTGTTTGTGTCGGCGGTGGTATCGGCGTTGCTCCTGTTTATCCTATAGCCAGAGCACTGAAAGAAGCTGGCAACAAGGTTATATCAATAATTGGCGCCCGTAACAAAGATCTTATAATTTTTGAAGATAAAATGGCAGCGATAAGCGACGAACTTATCATTACAACGGATGACGGCACTGCTGGTCAAAAAGGTTTCGTTACTGATCCTCTTAAAAAAATGCTTGAAAGTGGCAATATGCCTGGAATGGTGCTGGCAATTGGCCCAGTTATAATGATGAAAAACGTTGCTGAAACTACAAGACCTTACAAAGTTCCAACTGTAGCTAGCCTGAACACCATTATGGTCGATGGAACAGGTATGTGTGGTGGCTGCCGTGTAAAAGTTGGCGACGATAATAAATTTGCTTGTGTTGACGGCCCTGAATTTGATGCGCATCTGGTAGACTTCGCAAATTTGGTACAACGACAACAAATGTACAAAGGTCATGAATCTTTGGAATACGGATGCGGAGGTCATTGCAAATGCGTGGAGGACTAAGGAATAAAATGCCGGAACAAGCGGCAGACGTAAGAAATAAAAACTTTGATGAAGTTGCTTTAGGTTATTTAATAGATACCGCTATAGACGAAGCTGAACG
>CAYTOV010000080.1:0-6483 GCA_964439485.1 uncultured Acidaminococcales bacterium
TAGAGTTTGCAAAAGAGCGGATAATATGTTAGCATATAGTGTAGTTCATTATTAGGGGGAGTATAGATGTCAGGACATTCTAAATGGGCAAATATAAAAAATAAAAAAGGGAAAACTGATGCTCTTCGTGGTAAAATTACAACGAAAATTAGTCGTGAAATTACTATCGCAGTACGGATGGGTGGACCTGAAGTAACTGGAAATATGAAACTTAAATTGGCATTAGCAAAGGCGAAAGCTAATAATGTGCCAAAAGATAATATTCAACGTGCCATTCAAAAAGGCGCTGGAGCCCAAGATGGCTCTAATTTTGAAGAAATTACCTATGAAGGCTACGGTCCTGCTGGGGTAGCCGTTATGGTTGATGCTTTGACTGATAACAGAAATAGGACTGCAGCAGATGTTCGCCATTTGTTTTCTAAACATGGTGGCAATCTTGGCGAAAATGGCTGTGTAGGCTGGATGTTTAAACGTAAAGGCGTGTTTGCAATAGATGGGGATGCCGGTTATAATGAAGACGATTTGATGATGCTTGTACTTGACGCAGGAGCTGAAGATCTAAAATCTGAAGATGGTGCTTTCGAGATAACGACAGAGCCTGAAGATTTTGAAGCTGTTGAAAAAGTTTTAGCAGACAATAATGTAGCGGTAATGATGTCTGAAATTTCTATGATTCCGGATACTATGGCCGAACTTAGTCCAGAAGATGCAGCAAAGGTGCAAAGGCTTATAGATGCATTGGAAGACTTAGACGACGTTCAGGATGTTTTCACAAACGCAGACTTACCGGATGAAGAAGAATAAAAGCAGGCTTATGCCTGCTTTTTTTTCTAGAAAAGCGAGGAGAACATGCTAGCAATTGGTATAGATCCAGGAACAGCAATATGTGGTTATGGTATTGTCAAACTAGAGGGCAACCATTTAACTCCTATTAAATATGGCGCAGTTTTTACTGACAAAGATGTTAAACCTGAACTAAGGTTGAAGATAATATATGAAGAGTTAACGATACTATTGGATGAATATAAACCGGATATTATGTCGGTGGAGCAATTGTTTTTTAATCGTAATGTAACGACAGCAATAAGTGTTGGGCAAGCGCGCGGTGTTATTTTACTGACGGCTGCCAACAAAAACATTCCAATTGTTGAATATACGCCGATACAAATAAAACAGGCAGTAGTTGGCTATGGTGGAGCAGATAAAGAGCAGGTTACATTTATGGTGCAAAAGTTGTTGAACATACGAACTAAGCCAAAACCGGACGATGTTGCGGATGCTTTGGCTGTGGCAATTTGTGGACTTCATTCATCTGCAACAAGAGTTAGGCAGGAGTTGAGAAAATGATTGGTTCTTTAAGAGGCGTGGTAGCTCTGTTGGCTACAGATTATTGTCTTTTGGAAAATAATGGAGTTGGCTATAGAGTTTTTATGCCGGCAATAAGTTTATCCCAGATAAAAACTGGTCAGGAAATACGTGTTATTACCTATATGGCCGTTCGTGAGGATGCTATATTATTGTATGGTTTTTTGACACAAGAATATTATCAGCTTTTCTTGCAGCTCACATCTGTAAGCGGTGTAGGGCCAAAAGTAGCATTAGGAGTTCTTTCAGCAGCTAAACCTGAGAACTTTTATCTTGCAATACAGAACAGGGATATTAAGGTTCTGACAGGTTTGCCTGGAATAGGCAAAAAAATGGCTGAACGCTTAATCCTTGAGCTGAAAGACAAAGTTGAAAGCATGGATGGCAGCGGAGCAGTTGAAAATGTTCTTGACAGCTCTGATGGTGCAAACAATAATACAAGCGAAGCAATCGAAGCTTTGAGAGCCTTAGGATACACTAACACGGAAATTTACCCAGTGGTCAAAGCAATACCAAATTGCACTGAATTAAGTACCGAAAATATTATTCGGCAGGCTTTGAGAAATCTGGCCGGGAGGAAATAATGAATCAAGAAGACAGAGTAATTATGGGTCAGGAACAATCTTCTGATACATGGCAGTATAGCTTAAGGCCGCGCCAGTTGTCTGAATATATAGGTCAGGAACAGGTCAAAAAGAATATGTCTGTTTTTATTAAAGCGGCCGCCGAACGCAAAGAGGCGCTTGACCATGTTCTTTTGTTTGGACCTCCTGGTTTGGGCAAAACAACATTAGCAAATATTATTGCCAATGAATTGAATGTTAATATTAGGATAACTTCTGGTCCTGCTATAGAAAGACAAGGCGATTTGGCAGCAATTTTGACAAATCTTGGCGATAATGATGTCTTATTCATAGACGAGATTCATCGTCTTTCAAAAACAGTTGAAGAAGTCCTTTACTCTGCAATGGAAGATTTTGCTCTTGATATTATTATTGGTAAAGGGCCGAGCGCTCGTTCGGTTCGGTTAGATTTGCCGCGGTTCACATTAATCGGTGCAACTACGCGTGCTGGTGCAATTGCAGCTCCTCTGCGAGATCGTTTTGGCGTTCTTTGTCGGTTGGAGTTTTATCAGTCTCATGAACTAAAGTTGATTATTACACGAGCTGCTGAAATTTTGGGCGTCAACATTGATCAGGAAGGCGCGAATGAAATCGCTCGCCGCTCAAGAGGTACGCCGCGCGTTGCGAACAGATTGCTCAAAAGAGTCAGAGATTTTGCCCAAGTATTTGGAAGTGCTGAGATAACCAGAGAGATTGCTGAAGAAGCACTGGGCAGGCTCGAAGTCGATAGCTTAGGCTTGGACCGTAGTGATAGAAGAATTTTAGAAACCATAGTAAAAACTTTTGGTGGCGGTCCTGTTGGAATAGAAACAATTGCTGCTGCGATCAGTGAGGAAACTGATACATTAGAAGACGTCTACGAGCCTTATCTTATGCAGTTAGGACTATTGCAAAGAACGCCAAGAGGCAGGATGGCAACGAGCGAAACATATAGATATCTTAATTTACCATCCCCAGTTAAGGAGTAACAAAAATGAAAATATTACTGCATACTTGCTGTGGCCCTTGCTCAATTTATCCGACAATGAGATTAACAGCAGAAGGTCATGATTTTAGTATGTTATATTTTAATCCTAATATTCATCCATATAAGGAATTTAAAAGAAGACTGAATACTTTGCGTGAATATGCTTCTTTAAAAAAGTATAAGCTGATTGTCGATAAAAGCTATCCATTGGAAGAATGTGTCAGAGGTATGCTTGAAGAGCCCACGGTTCGCTGCGCATACTGTTATCGTGTCCGCATGGAGGCAGCTGCGCTTTTTGCAAAAGAGAATAACTTTGATGCTTTTTCGACAACACTTTTAGTCAGTCCTTTCCAAAAACACGATTTAATCAAAGAAATTGCTGAGGCTGTTGCAGCTAAGATGGGTATTCCATTTTATTATGAAGACTATCGTATTGGGTATCAAGAGGGTGTTGATATCAGCAAAACGCTGGAAATGTACAGGCAGCCCTATTGTGGTTGCGTGTTCAGTGAAAGAGACAGATACGAGAAACGTCCTCATGCTAAATAGCTTGCAAGCGGGGTAATCTAATGATAAGAGTAATTTTAAGCCTATTAGTGCTTTTTTTCTTTAAAATTAATGTTGCATCGGCAGAAGTTTTGGGCCCTGATATAAAGGTAGCATTAGTTGTTAATCAATTTTCAGCTGAAATTACTTCAGAGGCAGAATTTAAAATTTTGGTGAAGCCGGCTGGAAATAATTTGATATTTACTTCTAAGAAAACTTTTATAAGCGTAAAAAATGGCAAATTTGTGCTTGATGGCAAAAGTATCGAGGGAACAGAAGTTGAATTATCAGCAAGTAATGCGGATAAGCCTGTACTGATTAATAGAAAAAGTTATCGCGGCAAACTGGTAGCTAAAATTAATGAAGATAAAAAAACGCTGACTATTTGCAATGTTTTGCCGTTGGAAGAGTATTTATATGGTGTAGTTGCTCGAGAAATTATCCCTCTTTGGCCGGAAGAGGCAATCAAGGCACAAGCAGTTGCTTCAAGATCATTTGCATTTGCGGCTAAGACAAAACCGAACGCTGGAGGATACGATATAAGGGCAAATGAACTTGGCCAGGTTTATGGTGGCCTTGACGCCGAACACACTATTACTAATAAGATGATAGATGCAACCAGAGGTATGGTGCTGACTTATAATGGCAAACCTATAGAAGCTTGCTATCATAGTAGTAGCGGAGGCTATACTGAAAACAGCGAAAACGTCTGGGGTTCTTATGTGCCTTATTTGCGGGCGGTAGTTGACTATGATCAGGAAGCTCCAAAATATAAATGGGAAAAAAGTTTTACCAAAAGTGAAATTGAAAATATATTATTGCAGGCAGGTTATAAAATTGGCAAACTCAAAGCTATTAAGCTGTCTCCCTTAAAGCTACCACCAGTAGATAGCTCTGACAGAGGTACTTCAGGAAGAGTTTTGAAAATTACTTTTGTAGGAGATGCAGGCGAGGCTATTATCAATGGTGCTAAAGTGCGGGAAATATTGCAGTTAAACAGCACTTTATTTGATGTTATTGTTGAAACTAAGGCGCCAGAATATATAGAAGTACCAGTTTTAGATGCCTACGGAAACGAAATTGGCAAAAAACAAATCCCTGTAAAAATTGCACAGCCTTCTAAACCTTCATATTTGAGCGGTTTTGAAGATCTGCGTCTGATTACAGGTGATACTAATGAAAAAATAGTTATTAAGGGGCAAGGATGGGGTCATGGTTTGGGACTCAGTCAGTGGGGAGCTCGCGGAATGGCACTGGCAGCGCCACAAAATAGCAAGGACTACTACAAAAAAATCCTCAGTCATTATTATACAAATGTTAAAATAGAAAAAATTTATTAAGATTTATTAAGGTGGTAGAAAAATGCAGGTTAAAGATTTTGATTACGACTTGCCGTCGGAATTGATCGCCCAGCATCCAATGGAGCCTCGTGATCATTCGCGTCTTATGGTAGTTGACAAAGCAACAGGGGAAATAGAACATAAACATTTTTTTGATATTTGTGATTATCTGCGTAAGGATGATCTTTTGGTCTTTAATGATACAAGGGTAATACCGGCACGCTTACATGGCAAAAAAGAAACAGGCGCCAATGTTGAAGTATTACTTCTTACCAGAATAAACAATACCGACTGGGAAGCTTTGGTTAAACCGGGTAAGAAACTTCGAATTGGTGCTAAGATTATTTTCAGTGATGATTTGTCATGCGAGATAATTAGCAATACAGATTTTGGTGGACGAATCGTGCGTTTTAATTTTGTAGGTGCTTTTGAAGAAATATTAGACCGTTTAGGTGAAACACCGCTTCCACCATATATAACAGCGCCGCTTGAGGATAAAGAACGATATCAGACTGTTTATTCGCGCGAAAAAGGTTCGGCCGCAGCACCTACTGCTGGTCTTCATTTTACACCAGAATTAATGGAAAAAATAAAACAAATAGGGGCCGAGGAAGTATTTGTGACACTGCATGTTGGTTTAGGAACCTTTAGACCGGTTAGTGTTGATAATATTGACGAACATGTAATGCATAGGGAGTTTTATCATGTGAGCCCGGAAACTGCTGCAAAAATTAATGATGCTAAAAAAGCTGGCAGAAGAATTATAGCGGTCGGGACTACTGCCGTACGTACCTTGGAAGCGGCCGGCGAGTCAGGTCTTTTACAATCAGGTAATAACTGGACTAATATTTTTATCTATCCAGGTTACAAATTTCGCTTTGTAGATGCTTTGATAACCAATTTTCATTTGCCGCAGAGCACATTACTTATGCTGGTTTCAACTCTAGCAAGCAGAGACATAATGCTTCAATCCTATGAAATTGCCGTTAAGGAAAAGTATCGCTTCTTCAGTTTTGGGGATGCGATGTTTATTAGATAAGGTGGGGAATATATGCATGCAGTTCACTATGAATTAATAAAAGAGTGTTCACGTACCGGTGCAAGACTGGGAAAACTACATACTCCGCACGGTGTCTTCAATACTCCTATGTTTATGCCCGTTGGCACACAGGCGTCAGTAAAAACATTATCGCCAGAAGAATTATATGATATGGGGGCGCAGGTAATACTTGCCAATACCTATCATTTGTTTTTACGTCCAGGGCATGAATTAGTTCGTAAAGCTGGTGGTTTACACAACTTTATGAAATATAAAAATGCGATGCTTACTGACTCAGGTGGCTTTCAAGTATTCAGTCTGGCAGCAATGCGTAAGATTAAAGAAGAAGGTGTTACTTTCAGATCACATATTGACGGGTCCACCAAGTTTCTTTCACCAGAGATAGCGACACAGGTGCAGGAAGCGCTTGGTGCGGATATTGCAATGGCCTTTGACGAATGTATCCCTTATCCGGCGGATTTCGAATATGCGAAGAAATCGACTGAAAGGACTTCGCGCTGGGCAAAAAGGTGCTTGGATGCACATACAAGGGAAGACCAATCGCTTTTTGGTATTGTCCAAGGCGGTATGTATCCTGAATTG
>CAYTOV010000081.1:0-3801 GCA_964439485.1 uncultured Acidaminococcales bacterium
AACGGTTGGACTGGATCATGAGCCTCCAACGCGCCATCGACTATATCGAGGAACATATCACAGAAGAACTTGATTACTCAGCAATTGCCAAAATTGCCTGTTCCTCCAGTTACCACTTTCAAAAAGTATTCGGTCTGCTCTGTGGGCGCACACTCGGACAATATATACGTGAAAGACGCCTTACCTTAGCCGGCAGCGAACTTTCCTCTTCGGATTTGAAAGTCATTGATGCCGCGCTAAAATATGGTTACGACTCACCGGAAAGTTTTTGCCGCGCCTTCACTAAATTTCATGGCGTCACACCATCGCAGGCAAAAGCCTATGGCAACAATCTCAAATCGTTATCCAAACTCACCGTAAAACTAGCCTTGGAAGGTGGCAATATTATGAACTACAGAATTGAAGAAAAAGCAGCATTCAAAGTTATTGAGAAAGTCAAAATGTTCAGCACCAGAGACGAATCAGCCATGAAAGAAATACCAGCTTTTTGGCAGGAAGCCCGGAACGACGGCACTATAAAAACACTTTGTGATTTTTCCGGCGGCAAGGATTTTCCAGACTTGATTTTAGGCATCTGCTATGGTGACGGCACAACTAGTGCCAAAGACTTCCCCTATGCTATCGCTTCCGGTTACAACGGCAAAGAAATACCGGCAGGTTTTCGCGTAAATGAAATTCCTGCAAATACCTGGGCGATCTTCAAATGCAAAGGCGCGATGCCCAACGCTATCCAGGAATTGTGGAAACAGATTTATCAGGAATTCTTCCCCACCTCTGACTACGCTCCCAAAAACGAAATCGACTTTGAAGTATACCCAGACGGCGATATTACTTCGCCCAACTACGAAAGCGAAATTTGGATTGCCGTTGCAAAGAAATAATATTTAACAAAACTGAATTAGTGAAAAGGCCCTGCTGATCAAAAAATCAGCAGGGCCTTTATTTGTAATTTAATAGAAAAGTCAAAACAACGGTAAAAAATGCCCCGCTCTTTTTTTACTAGATATTTTCAGGAAGCAAAAGAAACGTCCCTGCGCTTCCTTACATTAGTTTCTTCCTTATCCCGCCGTCGCTTTCGTAGTAGATAGAACCTAGCTTTAGTTTGCCGTTTACTATTCGTAGATAAGGAGCAAAGATCTGGTCACCGTCGATCATGATATATACATCTCTGAAGTCCAAGATGCCATGTTGGCTGCTAATCGTTCCCTGCAGGCTATCAAAATCTATTAGTCCGTAAGAACCTTCACCTGACTTGAAGTCACCGTAAATCAAAAGGTTCTTTGGCTTGCCGTCACTGCGCAAATGCGCATCAATATCCACCAGACAATGCAGCTGCGGATCATTAAGGCCAATATCCCCATGCAGCCCTGTGCCTATGAGATCAATGCCATAGCTCCTATCATCGATATTATAATAGCCATTAGCCTTTACTTTTCCCGCAAATACTTTGGCATCCACTTCGGGAACATCAATCGCACCATTCTCATATTTGAAACTACCCTGTACATTACTGAAATACATCGGCGTAATCTTCAATTTTTTCATATTCAGAGTACCTGTAATCACCGGCGTCGGCAAATTACCGTTTATTACCGCCTGTACCGTACCCTTTTCATTCTCACCATTGCCGATACCAAAGGCAGACATATTGCAGTTAGTAATATTGAAACTGATATTGTCATAAACCCCTACTGGTTTAGTCAGATCAACCGCACCACTTAAGCGTACGGCATCCGCCTCAAAAGTTCCGGAAACATTGCCGCACTGAAACTCCATAGCCAGTCTCTTTTTACTATTGAAATTAATAGTAGCATTAACGTCCTTAAGTTTAAAATCACGCCTGTCAGCGTGTGTCTGTATAGTAGAATTGACCAAAACCAGCTTAACATGGAACTCCTTAAGCTGCATATTATTCATATCATTCTTAGTTTTTGGCGGTTTAAAAACATCCAGATGCTGCCAATACATCCTATTATCAAAATTTATATTTAACATAGCATCTTTGATTTCAATATAAGTAACAGTTTCTGAACTGAAACGCTTGGTAATGATGTCCAAGGGTCTAACCTTAAAAGAACCCTGCGGGATACTTGCCAATAATGTGCCAGCATCATCTTTCCACAACAAATTGTCAAAGCTTACGGTACCAAATATATTGGCACGCAAAGCTTCTACAGTTAGTGTTCCTTTCATCACACGCTGCTCAGCCACCACTTCATTAAAGATACGCGCAGCCTGAAGGCTGGCCAGATAACAAAGCAGATAAAACACTGTTGCTAGAACAACGGCGATACTTATCGCTGAAAAGACAAACCTCCGCTTATTTCTGAACATAGCTAACGCCTCACTACGAGTACACAGACAACATTTTTTGTCATCTTTCCTGCTTTTCTCTTCGATATTCAAATACCAAAGAAACTGCGAAAGCAGCTGCAGCAATTATGTCTACCATTACCCATCTGCTTTCCACAAATTCTACGTCGCAAATCGGATTATATAATACTGCTATAAGACCAAATATCCAAACCCCAAAGGCCTGCTTTCTTTTGTGATAGTCATAAATAGTCAATAAAGAAAATATGAACACGACTATCTTTATGACCGTGAAAAAGCCTGAACCGAAATCATAGTTGTAGGATTCATTGGAATCAATGTAATCCGAAATTAAAAGACACATGGCAACGAGTTTTGCTGTAAATAAATTCTCCTTAAAAATTTTGGACACAACACAGTCAAGCTTTTCCAAAAACTGATCTAGCATCTATATCCTCTCCTAAGAAAAACAATATAGTTGTTATCTTCGCTAAACACTTCATCTTTCCTGCAAAAAGTAAAAATCTTCTGCAAACAAATACAAAACTTCAGAATTTAACATAAAAAATAAACCTGCAAACTCTCACTCAAGAGCTTGCAGGTTTTTGTTATTTATTCCCACTCAATTGTTGCTGGTGGTTTAGAGGTTATATCATACACAATGCGGTTGACGCCAGGTACTTCATTAACGATTCTTCTGGAAATATCGTCAAGTACGCTGAATGGGATATGTGCCCAGTCCGAAGTCATGCCGTCGGAGCTGGTAACAGCTCTCAGTGCGATGGCATGATTGTAAGTGCGGCCATCACCCATAACACCTACAGAACGGATATTAGGAAGGCAGGCAAAATATTGCCAGATTTTTCTTTCCAAACCAGCTTTCGCAATTTCCTCACGGAAAATAGCGTCTGCTTCTCTGGTAATTTCAAGTTTCTCTTCAGTAACTTCGCCGAGAACACGAATCGCAAGACCAGGACCCGGGAATGGTTGGCGCCAAACGAGATCTGACGGAATGCCAAGTTCTTCACCGACAGCGCGCACTTCGTCTTTAAACAATTCGCGCAGCGGTTCAATCAACTTCAGATCCATATCTTCAGGCAGACCGCCTACGTTGTGATGGCTCTTAATGGTAGCAGAAGTACCGGTACCGCTTTCAACAACGTCTGGATAGATTGTGCCTTGTACCAGGTAATCAACTTTACCTAATTTATTGGATTCTTCTTCAAATAAGCGGATGAATTCTTCACCGATGATTTTGCGTTTTCTTTCTGGATCGGAAACACCTGCCAATTTACTCATGAAGCGGTCCTTTGCATTAACGCGGATAAGGTTCATATCAAATTTCTCTCTGAATACTTGTTCAACCGTGTCGCCTTCGTCTTTTCTGAGCAGGCCGTGGTCAACAAATACACAGGTCAACTGTTTGCCAATTGCTTTATGTACAAGAACAGCAGCTACAGAAGAATCAACGCCGCCGGACAGTGCGCA
>CAYTOV010000081.1:3901-6367 GCA_964439485.1 uncultured Acidaminococcales bacterium
GTCTGCAATTCCACGGAAGTCTTGCCAAATTCGCTGATACCAGCGCTTTCAACATGTCCACCCAAAGTATGTGCCATGAATTGATGTCCATAGCAAATGCCAAGAACCGGCACACCCAGCTCGAAAACACCGGCATCAACTTTTGGAGTCTCTTCAGCATATACGCTGTTTGGTCCACCTGTAAAAATTATACCTTTAGGATTTTTCGCTTTGATTTGTTCAAGCGTATAGGTATAAGGGATAATCTCGCAGTAAACTCCGCATTCTCTAACTCTTCTGGCAATCAATTGATTGTATTGGCCGCCGAAGTCAATAACCAGTATAAGTTCGTGTTGCATTTTTTCCATTTTTTTGCAGAGCCTCCGTAACATTTTTTACTATTATTCAAGAATAGTAACATAAAAGCAGCAAAATTACAATTGATAGGTAAAAAAAATCTCGCGACGCAATTAGCGCCGCGAGATTCAAGTAATGGCTTGATATTACATCATACCAGGCATTCCGCCCATTGGCATGCCGCCGCCCATAGCAGCAGCACCTTCTTTTGCAGGTTTATCTGCAACTAAGGTTTCAGTGGTCAGAATCATTGCTGCAATGCTGGCTGCATTTTGCAGTGCACTACGGGTAACTTTTGTCGGGTCAACAATACCGGCAGCAATCATGTCAACATATTCTTCAGTCAAAGCGTTGAAACCGATACCGCTTTCAGACCGTTTAATGGTGTCAACGATAACCGCACCTTCGAGACCTGCGTTGAAAGCGATTTGGCGAACTGGTTCTTCAATTGCGCGTCTAACAATTTCAACACCGGTTTTTTCATCGCCGGTTGATTGAATTTTGTTCAGAGCTGCTTGCACTTGGAGCAAGGCAACGCCGCCGCCTGCAACGATACCTTCAGCAACTGCTGCACGAGTAGCGTTCAGAGCATCTTCAATGCGAAGTTTTTTGTCTTTCAGTTCAACTTCAGTAGCTGCGCCAACTTTGATTACTGCTACGCCGCCAGCCAGTTTAGCCAGGCGTTCTTGCAGTTTTTCTTTATCGAAATCGGAAGTAGTTTCTGGAATTTGTGTACGTATCTGAGCAACGCGGGCAGCAATATCTTCTTTTTTGCCAGCACCGTCAACGATAGTAGTAAGGTCTTTAGTTACGCGAACTTGGCTTGCAGAACCGAGGTCAGCAACAGTTGCGCTGTCGAGTTTGCGGCCAACTTCTTCACTGATAACAGCAGCACCGGTCAGAATAGCGATATCCTGGAGCATTGCTTTACGGCGGTCACCGAAACCAGGAGCTTTAACAGCAACGGCTTTAAAGGTGCCACGGAGTCTGTTAACAACAAGAGTTGCAAGCGCTTCGCCTTCGATATCTTCAGCGATGATCAGGAGCTCACGACCTTGTTGAACAACTTTTTCCAAAACAGGCATAATGTCTTGGATCATCGTAATTTTGCGGTCAGTAATGAATACGTATGGATTGCTGAGAACAGCTTCCATTTTATCAGGATCGGTTACCATGTATGGAGAGATGTAACCTCGGTCAAATTGCATACCTTCTACAGTTTCCAGGCAGGTTTCCATGGTTTTGGATTCTTCAACAGTGATAACGCCGTCATCACCGACTTTTTCCATAGCGTCTGCAATCAAGCCGCCGATTTCTTCATCCCCAGCGGAGATAGAAGCAACCTGAGCTTTTGCACTCTTAGTTTGTACTTTTTGGGAAACTGTTTTCAGCTCCTCAACAAGAACATCAACTGCAGCTTTGATACCTTTTTTGATTACCATCGGGTTAGCGCCGGCAGCAACGTTTTTCATACCTTCACGAACCATTGCTTGTGCCAGAACGGTTGCTGTAGTAGTACCATCACCAGCTACGTCATTAGTTTTGGTAGCAACTTCTTTAACCAATTGAGCGCCCATGTTTTCAAAAGCGTCTTCCAGATCAATATCGCGGGCAATTGTTACACCGTCATTAGTAATAGTAGGAGCACCGAATTTTTTCTCCAATACAACATTGCGGCCTTTTGGTCCCAAAGTTACTTTTACTGCATCAGCCAATGCATTAACGCCGCGTTCAAGAGCACGACGTGCTTCTTCATTAAATAATACTTGTTTAGCCATTA
Source organism: uncultured Acidaminococcales bacterium (assembly GCA_964439485.1). Classification (GTDB taxonomy): domain Bacteria; phylum Bacillota; class Negativicutes; order Acidaminococcales; family Acidaminococcaceae; genus RZYP01. The sequence continues at coordinate 6,018 of CAYTOV010000081.1, forward strand.
TTTCACATCTCCTTAATTTCTTTATGAAAATTAGTAGTAATTAGTTTTTCTTAGTCAAGTACTGCAAGAATATCGCGTTCGCTGAGAATCAGATAATCTTTCTCGTCTACTTTTACCTCAGTGCCGGAGTATTTAGCGAAAACAACAACTTCGCCAACTTTTACTTCTGGTTCTACACGGGTACCGTTTTCCAAAACTTTACCTTTACCTACGGCAATTACTTTACCTGTTTGTGGTTTTTCTTTTGCTGCTGTATCAGGCAGGTAGATACCGCTGGAAGTTTTTTCTTCTTTCACGATTGCTTCGACAATAATGTGATCTGCTAATGGTTTTAACATTCTTACAATCCC
>CAYTOV010000082.1:0-6356 GCA_964439485.1 uncultured Acidaminococcales bacterium
GTCGCGCCAATAATGCCTATTTTATATTTCATCCAATTAATCTCCCTTGATTTACAATTCGTAACTTTACCCATCTATGCTTTTCTTTAAAATTCTTCTAACGTTGAAGGCTTAATTCAGGGATGTCTGACATTTTATGCGTCTTCACTATTTTTGAAACTTTTGTATACTAAATTAAAGTCTCCAAAATTATCACTTTTATAATTAAGAATTTAGCAAAAGCACAATAACACTGTAAAAACAGTTACCAAAAAATTCATAATCCTCAGTGAGTGTAGTCTATAACTTTTATATTATCGCCAAGTTTCTTTGCTATTGCTTCTTTCATCTCTTTTGCATTTGGGCAAGCAAAACCTATAGGATTGCCCCTTGTAATACATGATGCCAATACAATTGTATCAGCGCCTCTTTTAACCATTTCAGCTGCTCTTGTCACTGCTTTTTTACCAGGACAGCCTCCACAAGAGTTAAAACCAATAATTTCAATATCCCCTTCTACGCCTTCGAATGCGCATTTCTTATCTTTAATCACTTTAAAGTCTGCTGTTCCCGGGCACATATCCTCAGTTTGCATGCACCTTATTACTCCAACTTTCATTATTAATACCTCTTTCCATATTATAAAATTTTATAACTTTTGAGACTTAATTACTGCGAATAACCCTACACCTGTCCCATCTTTAATCTCCTGTTTTTTATTATCCAGAGAATAAACGGTTTGTTTGCTCTCTATAATTTTGAAACCTGTCTTCTCCAATAGGTCTTCTATTTCATTTGCAGAATGAAATTTTGCATCTTTGTAACTTCTGTGTAAATGCTTATTTTTTTCGTATATCTTACCAAGCGGGGTAGCTCTGTCAAGAAAGGCAACGATAAAATAGCCTTTGTCCGCAAGAATTCTCTTGATTTCTAAAAAAGCTTTAAAACATCATCTAAAAAACAATCTACCGTAACCATTAATGCAAACTGATAAGATCCAATTTCAATAGGCAATTTCTCTGCCGATGCAATTAGAACTTGAACACCATTTTTTCTGGCTACAGCAGCCATTTTTTCAGATGGCTCTACACCGCATTTTATACCTAAATTAGAAGCAAAAATGCCTGTACCAACGCCTATTTCTATGCCACCACCATTATCAGGGATTAGTTGTTCAATAGCTTCAAGTTCAGACTCAAGTAATTTATCATTAGCTCTAAACCAAGCTTCATATTCTTCAACTTCAGCATCAAAAGGATTTTCTTTATTCATGACTTCTTTTCGCCATCCTTTACTCACAATATGAATTTATTCAGTACCAAGTAAAAATCCTTTTTAATAAAAGTCCTTCAATATTATAATTCGGTGATAATTATCGGGGTCTGCGGTATTAGTCACAAATTTTCTTCTATCCAATCTTTTAAAACTACAACATGGTTTATTTTTTCATCCTTTGCAGCGTATAAAAGCGTTACGTTAGAAAATTTAAGTTTCTCAATAATCAAAGTCAAAAATGCTCCGGCATGGACGTTGTTATCTAATTCGTAGAGATAGGCATTTCTGAAATCCTCGAAGCGCTCAGCCTCATGTTTGAACGTCTTCCTTATCTCAGTAGAAGGTGTTATTTCTTTAGCCCAATAATCTATTTTTGCTTTTTCTTTTGTGATTCCTCTGGGCCATAATCGGTCTACTAATATTCTGTAACCATCGGCGTCATTTGCTTCATCGTAGATTCTCTTCATCCTAAGAATCATAGTTATCACCTCCAAAGCTAAAATAATAAAACATTTATAATTACTATTTGCTTACACGTTTAACTCCAAGCTAAGTTTTATAATCTTGAATTTTTACGTACGCTGAATGATCATATTGAATTTTTCATGTAATTCAACGGAATATATCTGGCAAAAGCTTCTTTTCTTCTTTTTTTATACTATCCTCTAAGCGCTTTTCGGCTTCATTCTTGATATCCTCTTTATTAAGTGTAGCTCTTTCCAATGGGTTGAGCCGTTCTAAAACCTCTTTTGATAACTGTTCAGGATAAATGGTTCCGCCAATAGTCTCCATGGCGATGTTGGAGATTTCTGTCACAGCGCCCCGTCTAACGAAATGTCCAGTCATTGTTATAAAAGGTATACCATATGCTTTGCCATCACGAATTAGAAACGTTCCCTGCGTCACTGCCGCTTCGCCCTTCCCACTTACGTGGCCACTAAAGCTGAGCGGTCCTTGCACATCCTTGTCTGTTAAACGAGAACTATCTAGTCCTTGTCCTGACGCATCCAGTTCGTAGCTTTCATCATTCGTCTGTACCTCGCCTTCAGCCGCTACGTTTCCTTGATAAACGGAACCGTAAACATCTTTTAGCCGCATATGTGTGCCAGTATACTGAAAATTACCAATGATCATGTCTATTGGCATACTACTGAAAGTGGCTTGTGGGATATTGAAGCTGCCAGAGATATCAGGTTCAGCCAGTGGTCCGGCAACTTTTACCTGGCAGGTTATCGGTCTTTGCACTGCCAGCCCGGACATAAAAGCTCCTGGGTCAAGATCAGGGACGGATAAGACCGCATCAATACTTACTACACCCTTAGGCCAGGTCAAAGTTCCTTCCCCTGATGCCCGTTGGTCAGAAATCGTGAAACTCATTTTCTCCAGTTTAATACCATCCTGATTGCCACTGAACCGTCCTTGGCCATCAGTGATATTCCTCTTGCCGGTAATTTTTAGACCAGAAAACTCGCCTTCCGTCTGCCACTTCACAAAACCTTTGAGATCCCTTTCTGTCGTCATGGTCAGTGTTGTTGCTTTGCCGCCTTCCAGACTTATCCCTTGAATAGGCGGTATAGCATCACGGAATTCCGGCAAATTGATGTCTTTGCCCTTAATGGAGATCAATGCAAATTGGCCATTATTCCAGTCGCCATCAATATTCATACTGGCTTGACCGATTTTCCCCTTAAAGCTAATACCTAGATTCGGATACGCGTGGAAATCAATTGTTCCGCTCGCCTCATCTAAGGTTTTTGACATCAAAAGTACTTTGCCATATATCTTAGCTGATACAATTTGCAATTTTCCCTGAAATTTATTTTCTTTGCTCTGGTCCTCTTTGATAAAATTTTCCCAGTTCCAATGACTTTTTTCTTCCTGCACCCAGATTTCCGCGCCCTCGGCTGTTATTGTTTCAATATGCGATATGCCAAAGTTAGTTTTTAACAAATCAGACCAATTATACTGTAGCTTTACAATCGGAACCCGGGCCAATAAATCTCCTTGTTTAGAATAGAGTGATACGTCTTTAATTTGCGCCCAGCCATAGAGAGACAAATCAACAGTTCCAACTTGGACTCTCCCGTTTACTTCTTGGCTATAGCGTTCTACTAAGTAATCCTGCAATGCCTGTCCAGCCTTTGCTGCAAACAGAGACCAAGAAAAAGTAACTAGCCCAATTAATACAACTACAACCGCCAACAATCTCCGATGCTGAATTAACCATTCTCTCATATTTTCACCTCCACACTTACACCAGCAATTTGTATGAAGTTACTTAAAATGACCCCTTTTTTCCAAAAAAACAAATGACTGCTAGAACGAACCAAATAAATCAGTTGCGGTCTGCAGTCGTGAGCCTAGTTCCCGCGGCTTTCAGGCTCACGGCTTTGCCTCTTTGCCTTTCGGCGAGTTTGCTGAATAGTACCCATCAAAAAACACTTTTTGTGTCTACATTTTATCATAAAGAGTATATCCCTTCAATTTTTAAGAACAATAGTTATTTGTCCGATGGATAGCAGTTGCTTATATTTAGCGACATAAGGCCACATCCCACTCCCTCTAGCTAATCAAATCTTATTAATAATCTAAGCACTCCCCCAATTAACAAATTGATGCAACTGGGCAATACTTTAGTTAAGACTAAAAAATATTATGAGGAGAATTATTTAGTGGCTTCTATATGGAGGCATTCTTTTTTTGCCAACTTAATTCTGTGCAAAATTGTATTTAAGTGTAAGCATTCGACACCCTATAAAACAAAAATTCGCCTAAACCGAAGTCCAGGCGAAATAAAAATACACATATTCCTTTTTTTAACTAGCCTTGAGCATTGCTAAGGCTAGTTTTCTTATATTTACTCAACGCAGCCAGTATCTGATTCCTCATAGTCATGATAGATTTTGGCTGCTCTTTTTTTCGTGGCATTGGCACTTATATAAGAACCTTCGACAATATTCTCATAACCTTTTTTGATAACGATATTTTTAATGTATTCTAAATGCGGACATCTATCATAATGATGATTATCAGTTACCATACATGACGATAAATGTACCGTGACTTCGTCTCTCGCAATGTTGTTCTTTGTTAGCAATTTTTTAGACAAATGTTCCAATTTAGAGGCAATATTTTTGCCACAGCAGCCGCCACAAGTAAAGGAAATATATCTTGTTGTTTCAGGATAATCAGCAAAAACACCATCCTTATTATAAAAAGCATTGGTGCAGGCAAAGCCGCTGCACCGTCTGTTCGCAATATCACATTGAATAATAACTACATATTTAGTCTCCAAAATTAGTCCTCCTTCAATTATATTCTTGCAAGATTTCCAAAATAAATACGCTAGATGATTGTCTTTTTATTTTTTGAGTATTCTCTCTAAGTAAGCAATATCTAACAAATTCACTGTCTCAAAGTTACCTTTGTAAAATACGCCATAGTTATTGAAAACACAAGGCAATTCCTTTGCTTTTTGTAACGTGTCAACTTGAATCAATGATAAAGGAATATCATTCATTATGCAATAGTGTTTTATTATCTCTATGCTTTGATAGACATAGGGGCATTGCAGATCATAATAAATAGTTAGCTCTTCGCTTTCGATTCTTTGTTTTTTAACATTTTGTGCAAACTTCGGTGTCGTTCCATCAAAAGAAAGAGCAAGCAATTCATACCCATTATCAGTAGTATCAACAACCTCAAAGCCGAACTTTTTCGCAAATGATTGATCAGAAAGCCATGCTTTTTGTTTTTTTGCGCCGAGCATACAAATGCCTGATTTACCACTTTCTTTGGCATCAGTCAAACAATACTCCATCAGCGATTTTCCATATCCTTTGCCTTTGCAACTACCAGAAACCCATAAGCAATACACATAATAATAGTTGTCACCGGTTATAGGAACCCAAGCTTTTTCAAGCGGAGCATATTCAATAAAAACCGTAGCCTTTGCATTTAACTTTCTAAAAACATGACCTTCCGTTAACCTGTCTGAAAGCCATTGCCGCTTTCCCTCAACCCCTTGATGTGCCTTCCTGCTGCGGATAATGCAGCATAAATGCTCGCTGCCAATGTTTTCTGTTATCAAGTTTACAAAATCAGTATCCATATGCACACTCACTTCAAATTAATGCTATTATGTCTTTTCAATTATACTCTGACTTAGCACCGTAATCTAGCTATTTGCTGAGTAGAAATGTCTTTTAATTTCTCTATTGTCTTACTTAAAAGAAAAATTCGCCTAAACATCACGTTTAGGCGAACATAAAACATAACATATTCAGTTCAGTCAAAAGCCTTGAGCCTTATGATATCAGTCTATTTTCTTTCTATCAACGCTACACACTCGACGTGCGTCATAATAACAGATTTATACCACATAGCAAAAGATAGTTGAAATACCCGCTTAAGGGCAAGTTTTACCCCTATTGGGTGATTTTAACCCCGTTTATAAAGGCTTTATGCGGCTTCCCCCGTTTAATAGACAGGAAAAACCAACGTATTTCTTGACCTAATGTAGAAATGCTTACTATTTCATGAAATATGAATTGTCACCAAATAACATGTCACAATCTCCACCGCTGATAACGATTTCTCCCGTTTTATCGATAAAGTTCCATTTCCCATTAATAGGACCCTGACAAGTACATCGCGAAAATCATCATTCATATCAAAAATGAAGGGGATGCATACATTTCCCTCCGTATCAATATATCCGCATTCCTCATCATTCGCAGCATTTCTCATGTAAAAACATTTCATTGCAAGTTGTTTCAATGCATCGCAGTACGTTTGGGCATCAAAATGGGCATCAAAAACAAAAAAGACCTTGAAGCAAAATGCCTCGAAACCTGTAATTCCTGGTGGAGATAATCCGTGGCCGGGCAAATCCACTTCAATTTGCGATTAAAAGATACAAAAGAAGCGTCCCTTTGTATCTTTTCATAGTTTTGCTATCGTGGCTGGGCATTTGTTATTCTAAGAAAAAAACGATCTCGCTTACGACTCGGGCCTTTTGAATTTTTTGCTTTCCGCCGCTTTCATTAGAGTGATAAATTTCCGAAAGAGAAATCTGTCCTTGGGAAGCCGTTTTTATTTTG
>CAYTOV010000083.1:0-5965 GCA_964439485.1 uncultured Acidaminococcales bacterium
CGATTGCTTCGACAATAATGTGATCTGCTAATGGTTTTAACATTCTTACAATCCCCTTTCAATACCTTATATAATTTTATAATCTTTTATTTGTTAGCACTCCGTTAATTCGAGTGCTAATTACAATATCTATGATAATCATTTTATGAAAAAAAATCAAGCCTTTTCTTTATAAAAAAAGAAAAGGCTTGGTTAATTATTTGCGTTTGGCAGCAGCCGCAATGATGGCTTCTGCAAGCTCCTTCAAGGTAGTGCGCTGGTTCATACTGTATTGCTGCATCTTCCGATAGGCTTCCGCCTCAGTGATATTATGCGCCGCCATCAGAATACCCTTGGCACGGTCTAAAAGCTTTCTGGTTTCCAGACTTTCTTTCAGATAGTCAAGTTCTTCGCCCAACGTTTTGATTTCGGCAAAACGGGAACGAGCTATTTCGATTGCCGGGAAAAGCTGTTCTTCCCTGATAGGTTTTACCAGATAAGCAAGTACGCCCGCTTCTTTGGCCTTCTCGATCAGGTCAGTCTGACTGTAAGCAGTCAAAAGTAAAACCGGAGCAATATGTTTGTCATTAATCAGGCGTGCGGCAGTAATGCCATCCATTTTTGGCATTTTTACGTCCATAATAACCAAGTCTGGTTTAAACTCGGCAGCCAATTTCACAGCCTCTTCGCCGTCAGCAGCTTCCGCGACAACGGTATGGCCGGCCTCTGTCAGCATTTCTTTGATATCCAGGCGGATAATTGTTTCATCGTCAGCTACTATAACTCGCATTTTTTCCATAACTTCACTCTCTCCTTATCGGTACTTCTACACGGGCCAGAGTCCCTTTTTCCAGGGGCAGCAGCTCAAAGGTGCCGTGTAGGTCAGCTTCAGCCATCGTTTGTATAATTTTAAGCCCTAAACTATTAGTTTGTCCAATTTCAAAACCTGGTGGAAGTCCAATACCATCATCTGTTATTTCCAGTGAATAACTGTCCGGATTTACCTTGAGAGCTACAGTCATTTTGCCGCTGGTACAATTTTCAAAACCATGCTCCAGCGCGTTTTGCAATAATTCATTCAAAATCAGTCCTACAGCTGTTACCTGTTCTGATGGCAGAATAAGTTCATCGGCAGAAAAGCTGCTTTCCAACTTAAAGTCTGGCATTACCATACTTGTAATTATCGCTTGATAAATGCGTTCTGCCACCTCGGCAACATTCACAACATCACTGTCTTGCTGTGAAAGAGCTTCATGTACCAACGCTATGCTGTTGATCCTGCCAATAATATCGCGCAGGATATTTTTGGTATTTTCATCTTCGGTCCGTCTGGTCTGCATTCTGAGCAGGCTTGCGATAGTCTGCAGATTGTTTTTGACGCGGTGATGAATTTCCTTGATAACTGCCGATTTAACCAGCAGTTCTTCTTCTTTCTTTTTCAGCTCGGTAATATCTGTCAAAACAACGATGGCCGCCTGCGTATCCTGCTTAGGCGTCAAAGGCAGCACTCTTATTGACAAAAGCAAGCCCTGTTTCTTGACTTCTTTACTTTCGGCAATACCTGCCTTGATGACCATCCCGACCAACGGCCAGTTGATCTGCCTGCTATTGGTACGCAGGCCGACTGGTTTTGGTACCCCGAGCAGAGAAAGTATGTGGCGCGCTGTGTTACTCGCGGCAACAATGATCTTGTCTTTATCAACAATCATAATACCATCACTAGGTGAAAGCCGACGGTAATTAGCTTCACCGGCAAAACGCTGCTCGAAATTCTGCATCATGGTCATCGCCATGTCAATAAAAATATCGTCCTCATCTTCACCGTTTGTTCCATTTTTTTCAAAAGCAACTACGGCGAAACAACGCCTTTTGTTATCAAGCAACGGAAAAAGCTTTATCTTAGCAAAGAAACCGAGAATACTTTCTCTCTTACCTGTGACGACCATGCCGCTCTGCAGGGTGCGTCCAACCAGAGGTTCTTCTGCCAGTCTGAGCTTTCGGCCTATGATATTGGCCGAATGTGTGACAAATTCTTTAAGCGGCAGTGCCTGTCCATAGACGGTGATATACTTCGGATCTTCGTCCCGCACATAGAGATACACATGCGCGTGAGCGATATCTGCTGCCAGATTGGCGCCGGCCATGCAGGAATTAAGCAGATTTATCTGTTCTTTGGATAAAAAACTTTTCGCCATGATACCTCCATTAATCACAGAATTATTTTTCTGAATATTCATCAATGCACTAGTAGTTAAGAGTTTATCCACAAATACACACAACTTATTAACAAGCAAAAGCTAGCGTTTAAGCACCTTTGCAGAGTTATCCACAATTGACGCAATTTTTTCTCCAGAAGTTTCCCTACTTAATTCATCCTAATTTCAAAGCAGGATCGGCATTCAAATCCATGCTGCTAAATTCGTTATTCAGGAATTTATAATATCCTCGGCAGGCAATCATGACTGCATTGTCTGTGCAAAGCACAGGTTTGGGATGCACAAGTTTTACCCCTATGGCTTCCACCGCAGCCCCCAATTCTGCCTGCAAAGTTTTGTTAGCAGAAACACCGCCGGCCAGTACTATTTTCTTTAAGCCGCTGGCCTCCATGGCATGCACGCTTTTCTTAACCAGCACATCAACGATAGCCGCCTGAAAGCTGGCAGCAACATCAGCTCTGTTTACCTCACGTCCTGACTGCTTTTCCGTATGCAGGTAATTAATTACTGATGATTTCAAACCGCTGAAGCTGAAATCATAGCTTTTGTCTAGCAAGGCACGCGGGAAATCAATCGCAGTCGGATTACCACCCTTTGCCAATAATTCTATTTCAGGGCCGCCTGGATACTGCAGTCCCATGACACGCGCAATCTTATCAAACGCTTCGCCAGCTGCATCGTCCCTGGTTTGTCCGAGAAGTTCGAAATTATTGTAGTCTTTCACCTTCATTAAGGCTGTGTGACCGCCGGAAACCACTAAGGCCATAAAAGGCGGTTCCAACTCTTCGTCAACAAGGAAATTTGCAAAAACATGACCTTCGAGATGATTCACGCCAAGCAACGGTTTATCCAAGGCAAAGGCAAGTGCTTTGCCAGCAGAAAGTCCGACCAGCAACGCTCCAACCAGTCCAGGTCCATAAGTTACAGCAATCCCGTCAATCTCTTTGAGATCAACCTTTGCTTGCTGCAAAGCTTCGTCGATTACCGGCAGCACATTTTCAATATGCTTGCGAGAAGCAATTTCCGGTACTACGCCGCCAAATTTTCTATGTATCGGTACCTGCGATGAAATGATATTCGATAAAACTTCCCTGCCATTTTTGACAACGGCAGCAGCAGTTTCGTCGCAGCTACTCTCAATTCCTAATATATAAATATCTTTTTTCTCCATAAAACCCACCCATTTTTCTATCGGTACAGCCACATGATGATGGCATCTTCCTTATTGTCTACATAATAATTCGGTCTTACACCGGAAACAGTAAAACCCGTTTGTATATAAACGGTTTGAGCAGCAATATTGCTCTTTCTGACTTCAAGGGTAACTGCTTCGGCGTTTTCCTGCCAGGCTGCGGCTATCAGTGCTTCAGTAAGAATTTTGCCGAGTCCTTTACCACGCTCATCCTTTGCTACCGCTACTCTCGTCACTTGCGCTTCACCGGCAATCAGCCAAAAACCCGCAAAACCTCTAATAATGCCATCTTGCTCCAGCACTATGTAGTTCGCCAAACTGCTGTTCAATTCAGCCAGCCAGGATTCAACGGCCCAACTATCGTGGAAAGACTCCTGTTCAATGGCCTGTACAGCCTTTAAATCTGCCGCGGACATTTTCCGCGTTACTATACCTTCTTTTGTCGTTTTTCCCATAATTCTTCTGCTTCCGATCGTCTTATATAATGAAGATTTAATTCGAAAAGATCTTTTCTTTGGCCGTTATTGTATTCTTCCAGTCCCAAAAGAGCCACGGAAGAAGCCTTCGGCATACGTACCTGCAAAGGTGCAAGCTTCACTGACTGTGGTAAGTTCTCTTGTGCCAGCTTCGCACATTCACCTAATATCATTACCGGCTTTGCAAATTCAGACAGCCTGGTGAGCAATTCATCCCGTGATACAACCGTCACCTTTTGATGCTCGGTTAATTCACCCTTTTGCCATTCGTAAAGCGCCAGATAGTAGTTGCCCTTCTGCGCATCCAGCACCGGTGCAAGTATAATATCGTCGACTGGCAAGTTATAAGCCATTGCCTTCAAAGTATCAACACCGCAGACTGGAATCTGCCAGGAGTAGGCCATAGCCTCTGCCGTAGCAAGCCCGATGCGCAGTCCTGTAAAAGAACCCGGTCCGATACTTATGGCAATCAAGTCAATGTCTTTTTTTTCTATCTTGGTACGTTCGAAAAGTTGCCCGATTTGCGGCAGCAGCCCTTCTGAATGTGTCATACCAATATTTATTTCATATTCTGCAACCGGTTCGCTATCTCTTAGCAGAGACACAGTACAAACTTTGGTCGCTGTATCAATTCCCAGAATTAACAAGTACTTCCACCTTCTCACATAATTCTTCATAGTGTCTGCCATGGGGTTCCAAAACGATTTTACGTCCTGTTTTCTCCACGCTGATATTGATTTGCAGATATTCCTCCGGCATTTCTTCCGGGAACAAATCTGCCCATTCAATCATTGTTATCCCACAGCCGCCGACATATTCATCAAAACCTATATCATCCAATTCTTCGGCTCTGTTCAACCTGTACAAATCAAAATGTCTAAGCTCTGCATCCTTGCCTTTATAGATATTCATGATGGCAAAAGTCGGGCTCGTTATCTCATCCTCCGGTACACCCTTTGCCAGTGCTATCCCTTTGGCCAGAGCAGTTTTGCCTGCGCCGAGATCCCCGCTGAGACAAATGATATCGCCTTCACTGGCAGTCTGCCCGATTGCAAAACCCAATTTTTCAGTTTCCTCGCTGTTTGCGCAGTAAAACTCTTTCATTACATAACCCACCAAACATAAATGTATTTAATAGTTTATTATACCAATAATTTCTGAGCAATGCACCAGTATTATACTGTTCTTACTTTGTCTTCACCCAATATGAAAGTTATGGCAATCGCTGATATACAGCCTATTATACCGCCAAATAAGAAAGGGGCACTTGGGTCGACATAATCCCACAATAAGCCGGCGATAATTGAAGATAGCAATAAGCCTACTCCTTGAAGCATCCCATATAGTCCAAGGACTGTGCCTTTCAGATTTGCCGGTGCCGTCTCAGCAATAAAAGCCCTCTCGGCAGCCGTGTTGAAAGCCGTATAAACGCCATACGCAATAAATAGTATTATTATAGCCAGTTTGCTGGACAGTAAACCAAAACCCAGATAAACCAGGGCGAAAACTATATATCCCGGTACAATAATCCTTCTTCTTCCTACCTTATCGGATAATTTGCCGGCAACCATAGACAACAAGGACGCTGATACATTAAATGCCAAATAAAGCAATATTACCTGTGAAGGTGAAAATCCGCAATCTTTAGCCCGCAGAAGCAGAAAGACATTGGATGAATTGCCGAGGCAAAAGATAAACATTGCCCCCAGATAAAGCTTTAGTTTTCTCTCAAGCCGCACACCCTTCAACGTGAACTTTTGAACATCGCGTTTGCTACCGCTTTTTTCCTGCACGCCCCCTATCATAAGGACGCCAATTACTGCAGGAATAATCGAATAAAGAAAGGCTGTTTCAAAATCAACGTCATTAGTAATAATGAAATAGGCAAACAAAACGCCAAGCGCTGAGCCCACCATATCAAGCATCTTGTGCAGACCGTAAGAACGTCCCAATTTGTCTTTCTCACTTGACTCTTCTACAAGAGCGTCGCGAGGGGCGACTCGAATTCCTTTACCGACCCTGTCTATTACTCTGGCCGCTAAAACACCCGTCCAGGAAGCTGAAAACAATAAGGCCACTTTGTAAACAATAGCAGCAGAATA
>CAYTOV010000084.1:0-2501 GCA_964439485.1 uncultured Acidaminococcales bacterium
ATCAATACCTACGCGATTACCCATCTCATAGAAATATACGTTATCTGAAGCTGCCAGTGCCTTGTGAAAATTAAGCCAGCCCAGCGCTTCACCCTCAGCATTGCCCATCGGAATCAGCCAATGTTTGCCTGAGTCAAAAATCATTTCCTGCGGTGTAACTTTACCTGTTTCCAAAGCGGCTGAACCAGTTACTATTTTAAAAGTCGAACCTGGGGGGTACTCACCTGAAATTACTTTATTGGACATTGGATCGAAAGGATTGTCGTTAATGGCCTGCCAATCCTTGGAGGATATGCCATTGACAAACAAATTAGGATTGAACCCAGGCCTGCTAACCAAAGCTTTAATCGCGCCATTGCGGGGATCAATAGCTATGATAGCAGCTGCATTGGCATTAGGTGCAAAACCGCTGGAACGTAAATACTTGAGATGTTCATCAACAATTTTTTCTGCCTCACGCTGTAATTTGCCGTCCACCGTAAGCACAAGTCCCTGCCCAGGCTTTGGTGGTAATTCGTCAAGAGTTTGCACCACTCTGCCGGCGACATCAACTTCTTCACGATAACTGCCATCTGTGCCACGCAGGTAATTATCATAAAAACGCTCTAACCCGAATTTACCAACAATACTTCCAACTTTCAACTCAGTATTTTGCTCCTTGCCGATTTCATATTCACTGACTTCACCGACGTAGCCCAAAACATGCACTGCCAATTCATTGTTGACATATTTGCGGATAGACTGCAGTTCCAGCAAAATTCCCGGGAGTTCCTCAGAGCGTTCTTCAATCTTCGTGACCATCGCCGCCGAAAGGTTGCTTTTTATGCGAATCGGCTCATAGCTGTCTTCGTTCTGTTTTATTTTTTCCAGAATCTGCTCAGGCGGTACTTCAATAATGCCTGCTAATTTATTAATTACTGCCATATCAGGCTTTTTATTAGTCCTCAGCAAAGAAACTACGAAACCAGGTTCATTTTTCACCAATTCTTCGCCATTACAGTCATAAATTATACCGCGTGGTGCTAATATCTTAACGGCACGAATCCTGTTGCCTTCAGACAGACGATAGTAGTAATCACCTTTATACAATTGGAGATAGGCCATTCTGCCAATTAACACCGCGAAAATTAGCATGGACGCTATCATTAATAATTCCAAACGATATGCATATTTTTTGTTGAGCATCGCGGTGTCTCCTCTCCGCAAAATTTTCTTAATAACTGTCGCGTTTTTCCAGCCAGTTCCCTAGCTTTTGCAAAATTACCCACATAGGCAGGGAAACGATTAAATTGACAACCAAATAAAAAATTGTTCCCAATAGATAATCCAAAATCCAACCGGAAACGGAGCCTGTAACTATTAATAGCAATATAAAATGCGTGCTTTTAACGAATAAACTTGCCACTCCGACAAAGACAAAATAGCCTTGAGCATTGTCTTTAAATACACGTTCTTTTGTTTCACCGATAAAAAAGCCTACTAAAGCACGTGTTACGATATGAAAGCCAAAGGTAGTAGGCGACAGAGCATCCTGAATAAGGCCAACCACCGCGCCAAAAATTGCTCCTTTATTGCTGCCGCTGACCATGGCATGAAAAACCACGAAAAGCAAAAGAAAATCCGGAGTAAGATTATTTCCCGGGAAAAGTGCAAACCACGAGGTCTGTAACGACAATAACAGCAGAAGAAAAACCGGCCAAATCAATACTCTCATTTCACCGGCCCCCCACTCTGCTGTTTGTTGGTATCTTTATCATTTTTAATTAAATTGGAAGGATTTTGATAATCTGTTACTACCATTACTTCCTCTAAACGTCCAAAATCTACCGCTGGTACGATTTTGGCCTGTTTCAGCAAACCGCCGACATTAAGAGAAACTTCAGATACGGTACCGATTACCAAACCACCGGGATGATTGCCGCCAAAACCGGAAGTTACAACGATATCTCCTTCAACTATGTCTGCATCGCGAGCCATATTACTCATTTGCAAAACGGCATCACCGCCTGCCAGTCCGTTAACTACACCAACAACACGTGAATTAGCCCGCAGAACAATACCGCCAGCCTTACATCTTGGGCTGGTAATCAGTAATACTCTGGCTGCATCTGGATATGTTTCATCTATAATGCCAACCAATCCTGATGCATTGACAACAGCCATATTTTCTCTAAGACCTGCGTTGCTGCCAAGATTGATAAGCACCGTGTCCTTGATATCACCGATATTTTTGCCAATGACCTTTGCAGTTTGCAGCTTCAGGTTTTTTGCATCATTTTTGTATTGCAAAAGATTAGACAAGCGTTGATTTTCAGCCCATATCTCAGCCATCTGGATATTAGCATAACGCAAAGTTTCAACTTCAGTCTTCAGTTTTTTATTTTCTTCCTGCATAGTCGTTAAGGCAGCAAAAAAATCCCTTACGGAATCTGCATTGTTTGATACCGCAACCAGTTTTTCGTTTACTGGTGCCGCAATAGCAACAATTACCCTGTCAAGCC
>CAYTOV010000084.1:2601-5924 GCA_964439485.1 uncultured Acidaminococcales bacterium
GCAACCAGTTTTTCGTTTACTGGTGCCGCAATAGCAACAATTACCCTGTCAAGCCAAGGTAAGCGGGCTCTGCCTTGAACAGCCAGAGCCAGTAACAAAAATGCAATTGCCACCGTAATAACGGCTAACACACTTTTCTTACTCACAAGCGTGTTCTCCTTATTCCCATTTTATCTGCGGTTAGAAGCCGCCATAAAACCTTTTTTGTAGATATCAACATGTTCTACAGCTATACCGGTTCCCAAAGCAACGCAGGAAAGTGCAGAATCCGAAACATACACAGGCATACCTGTTTCTTTACTCAACATACGATCAAGATTACGCAGCAAGGAAGCTCCACCTGTCATCACAATGCCGCGGTCCATAATATCCGACGACAATTCCGGCGGTGTCCTCTCCAAGGTACCACGAACGGCATCAATAATACCGGCAACAGGCTCACTTAAGGCTTCCTGAATCTGGTTGGCATCAATGGTCAGTGTTTTTGGTAAACCAGTAACAAGATCACGTCCACGTATTTCCATCGTATCAGGATTTTCAATTTTCATTGCAGTGCCAATAGTAATTTTAATTTCCTCAGCTGTACGTTCACCAATCAAAAGATTATATCTCTTCTTAATATACTGCACGATAGCTTCGTCCATTTTGTCGCCGCCGATACGTACTGATCTGCTGACAACAATACCGCCGAGAGAGATAACAGCCACTTCTGATGTGCCGCCGCCGATATCAACAACCATATTGCCTGTCGCTTCCTGTACCGGTAAACCAGCACCAATAGCTGCAGCCATAGGCTCTTCAATCAGATATGCCTCTCTTGCACCAGCCTGAATGGTAGCATCAAGCACTGCCCTTCTTTCAACAGCAGTTACGCCAGAAGGCACACCGACTACAACGCGCGGACGCACAAAGGTCTTATTGCCTATAGCTTTTTTAATAAAAAATTTCAGCATAGCTTGTGTTATGTCGAAATCAGCGATAACACCATCTTTTAAAGGACGGATAGCCACAATATTGCCTGGTGTCCTGCCAATCATCCTTTTAGCTTCCGCTCCGATTGCCAAAACTTCATTAGTATCTTTTTGCACTGCCACAACGGAAGGTTCCCTTATTACGATACCTTTTCCTTTGACATGAACAAGAGTATTCGCTGTACCAAGATCGATTCCCATGTCCTGTGATAATGAACTTAAAAACTCAAACATAAATAATTTCCTCCTTAATATGACCCTACAAATAACTGTGTTCCTTAAAACTAAAATATTTCGCATCACCAATAATAATATGATCCAGAACCGGAATTCCCATGTACTTACCAGCTTGTACCAAGGTATTTGTTAAATCCTTGTCTTCCTTACTCGGCGTAGGATCGCCAGATGGATGATTGTGTGCTGTAAGTATGGCAGCAGCATGATGAAGCACTGCCGGTGCGAAAACCTCCCTTGGATGGACAACGGACGAATTCAGAGAACCCTCCGATATTTGCTCAACATCTAAAACTTTATTCTTAGAATTTAAGAGTACAACTAAAAAATGTTCTTTCGATTCATAGCGCAAACGCGGCATCAGAAGTGCGACTCCATCTTCCGGCGAAGTTATGCTATCGCGCACAAGAGGTTCAGCGCTGGCAATACGGCGGCCAAGTTCCAAAGCTGCTATAATCAGCGCAGCCTTAGCGCGGCCCAGCCCTTTTGTTTTTGCCAGTTCCTTAACATCATGAACCAAGGCAATATTTTTTAAAATGCCATTATCTGCCGTTAGATCCCTCGCTATATCAAGAGCGGACTTTTCTTGTGTACCGGAACCAATAAGTATGGCCAGCAGTTCCGAATCAGTCAAAGCTGCGGCGCCGTTATTGATTAGTTTTTCTCTTGGCCTGTCATCAATCGGCAACTCTTTCATGCGGTAAGTGGTCAAAACAACTTCACTTCCAGCTCTGCCAACATCTGATATAACTTGGTTAAGGGCAAGCCAACTACATTATTATAGCAACCATCAATAGTTTCTACTAAAAGTGCGCCATACCCCTGTATGCCATAGGCTCCTGCCTTATCCAACGGTTCACCCGTTGCTACATAAGCCTCAATCTCTGCTTCTGTCAATTCACGAAAACAAACAGCCGTGGTAACGACATCTATCAATTCTCTTTCATTATGAAAGATTGCAACACCCGTCATTACCTGATGCGTTCTGCCAGACAAGCTGCGGAGCATTGCTTTGGCTTCTGCCGCATCTTTCGGTTTTCCTAATATTTTACTATTCAAGGCTACAACCGTATCAGCTGCAATTACTACATCACTTTTTTGGCAAGCTTGCAGCACTTCCCGCCCTTTACCAAGAGCGTTTGTTCTCACTACATCATAAGCCGAGCTATCCACGCCTTCTATTTCAGCAAAATTGCTCGGACGTACATCAGCTACAATGCCTATTTGTGCTAGCAATGCCAGTCTGCGCGGTGACGCAGAGGCTAAAACAAAATGCATAGAACTTTCATCTCCAGACTATATTAAAACCTAAACACGGTCTAATATGAAAACAGCTATTATCATGCCCAGGATACTGACAAGATTCGGTCTGAAATCAAAGCCTGCGGAAATTTTCATGACATAAAAATCAAGCGTAGCTGGCGGTACGGAAAAGACTTCATATCTTTGAATCAAGAACTTAGTATTTTCGCCAAAAAACTGTGATGCCTGTAAAGCATCGCCAATCATCCCACCAACAATAGCTCCCGTCACAACAAACAAAAATAAGGCCACGCCTCTTTTTCGACGTAACACTTTGATCCCCCCAATACCCTTCCTTGCGTATCATCCGGCTTCCAATAAATACCACTTGCATACTATACCGAGGAAGCATCCTAACTAATTCAAGGCAAAACGCATTACTTTTACTTTTCACTTAAACAGCTTCATTTCGTCGATTGCCTAATAAGCCAATATATATTATACCAAATTTGTCAAAGTATTAATACCGTCAACCTTGATAATTGTATGACAAAACTGTAAAATGAAAACTCATGTTATACAAAAAATAATAAGACCAGGAGATTTTGCTTACTCTCCTGGTCTTGGAAATAACATTAACAAAGTAGGAAAAGTCTATTTGTAAAAGGTTACGGCATACCATTCTTTAGGAATGTCTGCACTTTCGTGCCAGCCGGCATCTTTCATCTTCTTAACAAATTTATCAAATGTTGTTTTATGTTTCTTGGCATTCTCTTTAGGTCCGTTATATTCGAAACCTGATAACTCCAGTTTATCTGACTCCATAACAATATCACCGTTTTCGCGAAGAGCCTGGAATCTATAATAAAACTTGCC
>CAYTOV010000085.1:0-3172 GCA_964439485.1 uncultured Acidaminococcales bacterium
AAGTGGCTGCCCAGTTGCCTGGAAATAACTTGTCGATATTATCTGGAAACCGGCTACAAAGACACCGCCTAAGAATAATTGCATACAGGAAACAGCAAAATCCATAAAGTCCTCGCCGTTCGAGCCAAAAATCAGCAAAATCTCTTCTGGAATAAACTGGCAGCAAAGCCAGCCTGTAATAGTAACAGCAGAAGCAACTTTGGCCGCCAGCAAATATGTCTCTTTGACCCTGGCAGGTTCGCCGGCACCGCGGTTAAATCCTATAATTGGCTGAGCTCCCATGCCGATACCTACACATGTAGAAATCACTATCATATTTACTTTCATTACTATGCCCATGGCACTAATTGCCATATCACCACCGACAGGACTCAAGTTGCCGTAATAAAGCAGGGAGTTATTCATGCAAATTTGTAAAATAGTAGCGCCGGATTGCAGAATACAGCTGGAGAACCCTATTGCCATGACTTTACGGCAGATATTTAAATCAGGGTTTAACAAGTAATGTAAGCTTAAACGCATCTTACTGCTGCGAACAAAATACCAAATTAAAACTGCCAAAGAGAAAATCTGGGCACAAGCCGTAGCAAGGGCAGCACCCCAAACTCCCCAATGAAACTGAAAAATAAAAAAAGGTGCTAAAAGAAGATTGATCACTACACCGCTGACCAGGCTGCGCATTGCAAGACGCGGATTACCATCAGCCCGAGCCAGATTCGCCAAACCAATTATCAGCATAGTAATCGGTATGATAGCAATCATAACACCGCCAAATTCTTTGGAATACTGCATGGTCTGATCTGTAGCGCCAAAGATTTTCAGAATTGGTTCCAGATAGATGAGCCCGGCAATCATCATGATGATACCTATAATAAAAGCCATCGTAGTAACTGTATTCAATACTTTTTCCGCGACATCTTTGCGTCCTTCACCCAATTTTATGGCAGCAAAAGCACTGCCGCCTACACCGAATAACGTGCCAAGGGCAAGCACTACCGTTACAATCGGAAAGGCAATCGTAGTGGCAGCATTACCAAGATAGCCTACAGCCTGACCAATAAAAATCTGATCGATTATATTGTAAAGAGAATTGGCCAGCATTGAGATGATAGCCGGCCACGCAAACATCTTCAGCAATTTTTTGGGTGATTCATAAGCGAGGATATTTCTTTCTTCGATTTTTAGTTCTTCCATAAAATCCTCACTCCCATTTCTGCACTAAATTTCTGCTTCTATTTCATTTTGGCATTAATACTGATAGTAAAAATGGCACCAAAAGAGTCAGCGCCAAACCATTCACAAAGCCCAGAATACCTGTATGCAAATCAGTATACTTGATAATGACAGGCAATGTAGAATCCATAGTGCTAGCGCCACCTATGCCGATACTCATAATTTTGTTGTATCTTGCTATCAAAGGAATCAGAGCAAAAGACAGCGTTTCCCGCAAAACATTGGTCAGAAAGGAAATCGTGCCAATTTCCACGCTGTACATAGTGCTTATTACTACCGAAGATAAGCTGTACCAGCCGAGACCTGCGCTGACAAGCACAGCATCTTCAACTTTCATACCGGTAAGCGTTCCCGCGATACCGCCGCCGACAAGGCTGCCGATGACCACTGCCGTGGGAATAGCCGCCATCAGTGCAAATCCTTTCGGATTACATATCTTTTTTATTATATGCCTGTTGCCGCCGATTTCTACCCCAGCAACAAAAACCATAAAGGCCAAAGCTGTCAGCAGTACCTCATCAAGTATCGGCCTGGCTGCTGTTGAAAGCCACAAATAGCCGCAGCCCATACCGCTAATGATTGCCGCAATAATACCGTAAATCATTCTTTGTCCTCCTGTTCTTCCTGGCTGATATCATGGGCAAACAATCTGGTAACAAGCCACAACAATAATAAACTGCCTGCTATGATACCAAAAGCCATAATTACCGCCCGAAAACCCAGGAGACCAAGATTACGCAGAAGTTCATCATCACAGCCAATTTTGGCACCGAGACACCAGAGCATGATGAGCAAAGCTACCGTTGAAAGACGGTTCAGGTATTTTTTCTTGCTATAGTTGAAAACATCAAGCCAGCCAAATAGAATGCCTGCCGTGATACTGATAAAAATACTTTCCACTTTTCTGCCCCCATAAAAAGAATAAGCCCCGCACGGGACTTATCCTCATGATTTCTTATTCAATAACCATCAGTAACGGATAAAGAGGTTGCCCGCCATCAAATAGTTCAATTTCCCAATCGCCATTAATCTTTTTCAGCTCATCAACCAGTTCTTCAGCCTGCTCAACCGGCATGTCATTGCCGTAATAAATGCTGATCAGCTCTGCTCCTTCAGCAGCAAGACCCAGTGTTTCTGCTGCAACTTCTAAAAGTTGGTCACCAGCACAAACTATTTTCTCTTCCACAAGGCCAATATACTGACCTTTTTTCACCTTAATACCATTAACAACGCTATCTCTGACGGCTATACTGCAAGCAGCACTGCGTGCCGCCTTTGCCTGTTCTCTCATGGCCATAACATTCTCTACCATCGACTTTTCTTTGTCAAAAGCCATAAGAGCCGCCATACCCTGAGCAAGATTATTGGTCGGTATAAAATCTATCTGCATAGTTCCTAAAAGCTTTTTAACCTGCTGAACTGCCAGTACAATATTCTTGTTATTCGGCAGAATGATATATTGTTCGGCGCGGCCTTCCTCAATGCAGCGGACAAAATCTTCAACCGGCGGGTTCATACTTTGGCCGCCGTATATTATCTCTTCAGCCCCGATGCTTTTCATTATCTTGGCGATGCCATCACCAGCAGCAACTGTCAACACTGCTAAGCCAGCTTTAGTAACTGCCGGCTGCTTGGCGAAAAGCTTTTCCCGATGCTGATCTTTCATATTGTCTATCTTGATGTCATGCAAACTGCCCCATTGCATAGCCTTTTGCAAAACTGCTCCTGGGTTTTTGGAATGTATGTGTACCTTCACTATGTCAAAAACAACACCGACAATTAATGAATTTCCCATGTTTTCCAGCGTCTGCATAACTTCTTTTTCTTCTATGTGTGAGTCGCGTACGACAAATTCCGTACAATAAGGATATTCAAGGTCAAATTCTTCCGTAAGATCAAGCTTTACTTCTGGTGCTTCAGCCGACACAAAAACAGGAGG
>CAYTOV010000085.1:3272-5895 GCA_964439485.1 uncultured Acidaminococcales bacterium
GAAAGAATAACTCCTGAATTACCGCGTGCGCCGAGAATGGCAGACCTGGCTGCTGTCTGGCCCACCTCTCCTATTGTTGGATTTTCCAGCTTGCTGACAGCTTCTGCTACCGCTGCCATCGTATGCAGCATATTAGTGCCTGTATCACCGTCGGGAACAGGGAAAACGTTAAGATTATTAATCATTTCATAATTATTTTCAAAACTTTGGTAAGCACCCAGCAGCATCATTTTTAGTTGGCTGCCATCTATCGCCGCTTCCTGTTTTATTTTCATTAATTACACCCTTTCTACTTTTTGCGACGTAAAAAGATTCCGATAACTTTCGGGCCCAAATGTGCTGCAAGCACAGTTCCAATACCAGTTACGAGAATTGGTACCCCAGGATACATCTCCATCAATTGGTTTTTCAGGTTTTCTGCATCCTCAGGTGCTTCCGCATGTGCAATATACATAGCTTCAAAAGGAGCAAATTTCTCCCCTAATTCCAACATTCTCCGCAGAGTTTTTGCTCTCGTTCTGACTTTGTCCGCAATCGTCAGTTCACCTTTTTTATCTAAATAAACAATAGGCCTGATGCCAAGCAGATTTCCTACCAGCGCACCAACAGCACCTATTCTTCCACCTTTTTGCAGATAAGTAAGAGTATCAACGCTGAAAAAGGTTTCCGTCCTTTGTGCCAAGTCATTGGCATATGTCTCTACTTCATCAATATCAGCGCCATTTTCGATATATTCCAAAACAGCCATTGCCATACCGGAAACAGGATTGGCAGTAGTCAAACTATCAACAACACGTATATCCGCCCCCGGAACTTCCTTCATTACCTGTCTGGCAGCGAGACGTGCTGTTTGTACAGTGCCGCTGAGGACACCGTCTAAAGCTATCATTAATACTTTTTTCCCTTGTTCAGCCAACTCTTTGAAAATTATCAAAAAGTCGCCTAGCGGTGGTTGAGAAGTTTTAGGTAATTCTCCTGTTGCTTCAACCATGGCAAACATTTCTGCCAAAGACCTTTCACCATCACGCCATTCCGTTTTGCCATGCCGCACACTCAATCTTAATTCGTGGCAGCGCGGATCATTCTTTAATGGAGTTTCCCCCATGATAGCAGTACTGTCTAATACAATATGTATGTCATTGCGCATTAATATTCCTCCTGCTTAATTACGTTTAAGGCAGTAATGCGTTAATTATAAACAAGCCTTATTAATTGTAACATATCTGCCCAAAAATCCCAAACTATCCTGCCACCATCCGTTAGCAGTGGATAATCTCCTGCAATTCTGTCAGCATTCCTTCATAAGTGAAATCGGTCGGTAACACAACCTTGACACCGTATTGCCAGCATACCTCGGCTGTTGCCGGATTTTTGCACAGAAAAACACCGTCATTTTGAGCCACGCGCAGCAAATATTCCGCTTCGCGCGGTGTGTTAAGCAAAAAAACAGCTTCCGTTTTTTCTGGGATCCTGAATGGCAAATCTATTCTCTCCGTAAATACTATATTGATAGCTGACTGCAGTCCAACCCATTCCTGACCGTCCACCACAGCAACAAGTTCTCCCTGTTTTGCAAAAATACTATTTTGCTGCAGGCCTAAAGGTTTTACAGGAATATAGTCCGTCGCTAAACCCTGCCGCCATAGTGCTGCAGCGGTGTTTAAATCCTGTGCGGCAAATTTCAAAGAATTCGTTTGAAAATCACTAAAAGAAGTGAAAAACAGCCTGACAGCGTCGGGCGTAGAAAAACAAAGCCATGCTATTCTTTCAAATAGTTCTCTGCTTATAGCCGGCTTATTTATAACACATCTTTGACTTACAGGCAATATTGCATGTTCTATACCGTGTTCCTGCAAAACGTGTGCCAATTGAGGCCTGCTTATGTCACCAGAAACACTCTTTTCGCACACCAGGTAAACTTGTTTAGACACCGTAATCCCCCTTAAACCTTAACTTAATTATAGCATACACTTTTTGTCAAACTCAAAAAAGGGCAAAAAAAAAGCCCTTACGAGAAGGGCAAAATGAGGGGCTGATTTATTATGTACTTAGTATAACATTTTTGTATACAATGTGCAACAACCCTATTTAAATATTTTTTATTGTTTGAAATCTTCGCCTATATAGACAATACCTTCAGTATCGGCATCAGGATTGCGGGATATGCGCATAGAATAACTGAATGGTAATGTAGAAAGTTTGCTTACTACCCAGCCATCAGTATTGGTTGCAACTACCTGTGTAGAAGAGATTCTTTCACCGGTGCCAGTGCCGGCAACGATAAAACCTGCTCCTTCCGCAAGGCCAACAACCTTATCAAGTGCCTCAGGCCTACCGCTGCAATTGATGATTTTCAGTGAGACATTGCGTTTGGTAGTTTGCTCAGAGGTTTGCGATTCACTTGCTGCGCCTGATTTAGTCTGGCTGGTGCCTTTCTTAGCAGCATCTGTTGTCGTTTTTTTCGTATCCGCAGTACCGTCAGTCTTTTTCAATTCTTCTGCAGTAGTCTTGCGCAATACTTTGACTGTTTTATCGGTTTTTGCGTCTTTAGTAACTTCAAGTTCGCTATCAGGGACGACTTTCTTATACTCAGCTTCGAATTTTTCTGCAGCCATACGATATT
>CAYTOV010000086.1:0-5877 GCA_964439485.1 uncultured Acidaminococcales bacterium
GTCAGTTCGTCCAGCAAAGCATCAGTGGCTTTTAAACCAACCGGCAAAGATAGTCTCTTATACGGTACGCCATAAGTATCTGACAAATATTTTGCAGGTGAATACGCATCTTCTACGAAGCTAGTTAATTCAAGTGTAAAGCGGGCTCCACCCATCTGGCCGATTTCCGCCAGCGTTGTACCCTCTTCTGGTAAGCGGCTGTATTCCGGATTATACCCGCCGTCTAGATTATCTGCTAAATCCGGCAGCAAAATATACTCAAGTCCGCTTTGTTCAAGAATTGTTTTTAACCACCTGGTATCTGCCGGCGAAATCTGTCCTGTAATAATATTTATTTTCTTATTTTTTGCTTCCTGCATGGGTGTTTGCGACAAAATCGAGTGTAAGGCGCGAAAGAATCCTTCGTATTGGGTTCCTGCATAACCACCAGATGAAACATGGATTATTTTCACTTTTTCGTCAGGATTTTCTTGGTAAAAGCGGTAGATAATTCCTTTAACGTCTTCGCCGATTGTTTCAGCCAGACAGGTTGTGGAAATACCAATGATTTCCGGATTGTATACCTTTATTACGTTTTTTATGCCTTTGAGAAGATTATCAGCACCGCCAAAAACAGTACCTTGTTCCGTAAGAGCTGAGGATGCCACATCAATTGGTTCATTATAGTGTGTAGCCATGTGCCTGCGGATATAAGTCGCACAGCCCTGTGACCCATGCAAAATGCTCATAGAGTGCCTGATTCCGAATAAGGCCGTGACAGAACCCATTGGCATACACATTTTGCAGGGATTAACATTAAGATTAACGAGATTCATACTCATAGCCAGCGACCTCACTTTGTTCTAAGCCAACAATTCCCAGACAGGACTGTTGATGCTAAGATTAATTTCCTCAATAAAATTCACAACTCCCTCATAGCCTGACAGAGCATGTTTACGTTCATGATTGTGATCGCAAAACGCTACTCCTAACTTGTAGGCTAATGGTCGTTCTTTCACGCCGCCAACTAATATATCCGCTTTTTTCTCTTTCATAAAAGTTTCCAGTTCTGAAGGGTTGGCATCATCCATAATGATAGTGCCCGGAGTGCTGAGTTGTCTGATGATATCGTATTCTTCCTTCTGTCCGGTCTGGGTACCGACAACGACCGTTTCTATGCCTAGTTCATTAAACTGCCGAATTAGTGAAATAGCCTTAAAGCCGCCGCCCACATAAATGGCCGCTTTCTTGCCTGCCAGTTTAGGCTTGTATTTAGCCAAAAAACCTTGCAGCTTAGCGCTTTCTGTTTTAGTAATAGCTTCTGCTTTCTTCATAACGGCTTCGTCACCCAAAGCCTCTGCTACTCGCAGAAGAGAATTACTGGTATCTTCAATACCAAAGAAACTGACCTTGATAAAAGGAATTCCCCATTCCTCTTCCATCCTTTTAGCCAGGTAGGTACTGGAACCTGCGCATTGCACGATATTCAGGACTGATTTTGATGCAGTTTGCAAGGTCTCCAAAGAAGCGTCACCGGTAATTGTGGCATTGACTTTAATGCCCAGTCTTTTAAAATACCCCTGCATGATCCACATTTCACCGGAGAGATTATAATCTCCCAGTATATTGATGCTGCCTGGTATTTTACTACCGTCAAAGGCAGGCATAATAACTTTCATGATGGCGTCACAGGCTAGCTTGTAGCCTTGACTTTTGGTGCCGGAAAAGCCGGGAGCTTTAACAGGAATTACCAAGATGTTGTATTTCGCCTCAGCTGCTCTGCAAACAGCTTCAATATCATCACCGATTACACCAACTATACAGGTCGCATAAACAAAGATAAGTTTCGCATCATGCTTTGCCACTACCTCATCAATAGCAGCTTCTAATATTTTGGTGCCGCCAAAAATAATATCGCGTTCTTTCAGGTCCGTAGAGAAACTGTTGCGGAACAAATCGCTGCCGCTGGTCAGGCTGCCTCTGATATCCCAGGTATAACTGGAACAACCTATCGGACCGTGAATAATGTGAAAAGCATCGGTAATAGGATTTAAGACAACACGTGCGCCACAGTAAACACATGCCCTTTGACTTACCGAACCGGAAACGCTGGCTTTTTCACAGCTGATACCACCGCCGTCACCATGACAGCAAAAATCACTGCTGATAATAGACTTTTTTCTTTCTTCTAAAATATCTGCCGTCATAATAACAACTCCTTTGCCTGCTGCGTAGAGATAGCAAAGGGACTCCTGCTTCAATGCATACCACATCGTAAGCAAAAGTCCCTTGATAATATTTTTTCTTTAATTAAAGCACCATTTCCAGATCTTCATCAGCACAAACGCGATCTTGCTTATCAAGAATAGCGTTCAAAATCATTTCAACTAAACGCAGAGCTCCTTTGTAACCTACGATAGGCTGCAAGGAGTGTGCATGGCGGTCAAGCACCGGAAAGCCTGCTCGCACCAGCGGAATATCTTCCGCTTTGGCAATTTGTTTGCCGTAAGTTGTACCAATTAAGACATCAACAGTTTCGTTCTTGATCCATTGATGCAGCTCAAACAAATCCCCGTTGGCCTTGACCTTGCATTGATCGGCAACGCCGTATTTCTCCAACAACGCAGCAGCTTTCTTGTTGAAGGAATCCATAGGTGTACCGGTAAGCAGATATTTTGGAACCATTCCCATTTCCAGCACCAAGGACGCAATACCCAAAACAGTATCAGGATCACCATATATTGCTGCCTTTTTCCCAAAGAGATGTGCAGATGCATCAAGCATGATATCGACAATTTGTCCGCGTTCTTCTTCCAGCACATAGGGAACTTCGGCATGTGTCAAACGTGCAAGTGCCATAACATACTCATCAGTATTCGCTATGCCTATAGGAAGCGGCAAAATGTCTGAGTCGACACCGGTTTTACGTTTCAAGACCATACAAGGTTCTTGCTCCGTTATTTCGCCAAGAGCTATAATCTTTCTGGCAGCCCCGAGTTCGCGTATTTCAGAAATTTTTGTGCCGCCTTTCGGGTACATTTCATATCTGCCGGTAATTGGTGCATCCATTACACCACTTGTATCCGGGAACATAATATAATTCGCTTTCAGCAGCCCAGCAATTCTCTTCATTTCACGCATGTCACCAGGATTGACAAAACCAGGGAAAATGCCAATCTTCCCATTGCAAGTCTCGGATTTCTCGGCCAGATACTCAATGAAGCCAGCCATCATATTGAAGAAACCGTTGACATGAGAACCAACATAGCTAGGTGTGTTGCAGTGAACAACTAGTTTTCCTTCCGGTATATCCATTTGCTGTATATAGGTGTTGAGGTCATCGCCGATGGTTTCCGAAAGACAAGTCGTATGGCAGGCAATAATATCAGGATCATAAATATCAAAAATATTTTTCACTGCCGTTTTGACATTGCTGCCGCCGCCGAATACACAGGCACCTTCTGAGAACGAACTGGTAGTCGCAATTGCCGGCTCCTTAAAATGTCTGGATAAAACAGAGCGATGATAAGAAACGCAGCCTTGAGAACCATGGCTATGCGGCATACACTTGTGAACACCTAGCGCACAGTACAGTGCTCCTGCCGGTTGGCAAGTCTTACAAGGGTTAATCCTTAATGCTTCGCGTTCAGTAATTTCTTTAGGTGTAAGATCTAACATTATTTCTCTCCTCCAATCTTACCCATCAAGGTAGAAGTCGTTTTCCAAGGAGCAGAGATAAGACCCCATGCCGGTGCATAAATCGCCATATATGAATCTCTGGCAAAATTCAGTGCACCCTGAAAACAGGAATATGGGCCGCTATAGTCATACGAGTGCAGCTGACGTGAAGGTATGCCTGCTTTTAAAATTACGTACTTATCTTTAATTCCTGAATAAAAAATATCCGGTTTAAACATCTCAATCACTTTTTCCGTTTCATAGTGGTTGAAATCATCGAGGGTAATCGTACCTGCACCCATATCACGGAACATGCCCTTATATTCTTCCAGTTCTATCTTGTCTTTCAGTTCTTCAAATCGTTCACGGTCAATTACGAGACGATACTTAGCATCATCTTTGGAAACCGTAATTTCTTCAATATTTTTGCTGTCAGCATCAAGCTTAATGTTTGGAATTACTTCACGGCCTTCATACTCATCGCGATGGGCAAATTCATACCCGCCGATAACGGTCTTGATGCCCAAATCATTCAGCAGTGCCTGATAATGATGTGTGCGGGAACCACCTGTAAAGATGCCAGCTGTTTTTCCAGTAAGCTTTTCTTTATAAAAGCCCATATCCCCAGCGATCGCAGCATACTCATCAGCAATAACTTCCTCTGTTTTGGCTGTTATGATCGGATCATCAAAGTACATGGCCAATTCGCGCAAGCTGCGGATAGTTTCCTCTACGCCGATGAAGTTTACCTTTAACCAGTCAATACCATATTTTGTCTTCATCATTTCCGCAATATAGTTGATAGAGCGGTGACACATGACAAGATTGAGATCAGCAATATGGGAGTCTTTGATTCCTTCGTAACTGCCGTCACCGGTAAAGACGTTGAGCACCTCATAGCCGATACGTTTCAGCACGCGGGAAGTTTCCCAGCCATCACCGCCAATATTATATTCGCCAAGAATATTAATTGTGTGTTTGCCATAATGGGGAACAGCATCACCGCTGCCGATAATATGTTTCATCAGACCATTATTAGCGATATGGTGACCTGCCGACTGACTTACACCGCGGTAGCCTTCACAGCTAAAGGCCACACATTGAATATCGAAGGTGGTTTTTGCCCATTCAGCAACGGCTTGAATGTCATCACCAATAAGTCCTATCGGGCAAGTTGAGCAAATCATGACACATTCAGGATGAAACAGTTCAACCGCTTCCTTGATTGCCTGTTTTAATTTTTTCTCGCCGCCAAAGACGATATCAGATTCCTGCATATCGGTTGAGAAACAATATTGGATAAAGTTCCTTCCATCTTCGGCTTTTGCTTTGTTGCGCCGTGTCCCCCATGAATAGAAGCCACAGCCTATAGGACCATGAGTAATAGTCACTACGTCATGAAGCGGTCCCAGCACAACACCTTTGCAGCCAGCATAGCAGCAGCCGCGGTTAACCATCAAGCCAGGAACACTTCTGCTATTGGCACTGATTTCCTGTGACACGCCGTTTTCTTCAAGCTGGACTATATGGTCCTTACGGTTTTTAAATACTTTTGCAGCGTATTTATCTAAAAGTTTATCGCGTTCCTGCATAGTCCCGCTCCTCCTTATTCATGAAATTCTCTGTCTTGTGAAATCCCGGTTCGGATATTGTATCCGATGCCAATCGGCAGAACAAAAATTTTGCCGTCACCAGGATTACCGGTCTGATTTACTTCAATAATTGTCTTGACCGCGACAGGCACGATTTCATCATCGACAACCAAAGAGAAACAACGTCTTGGAACAAGGCGGATGCTTTCCGCAAGACTTTCGCCAATTTCATTCGCCGGCACTTCGCCTTCATTTTCCATGATTACCTTGGTAGCAATGGAGGCTAGAGGTTTTTTCCCGCGTCCGACACCTTTTGAACAAGTAAAGGAAGGTAGTCCAGCCAAGGCCAGCGCATGCTTCGTTTCATTGACCTTGTTTAGTCTGATAAATGCCATTATTTCTTTCATTTTCAGTCCCCCCTCACAAGCCTGGCTTGCCGGTACTGATGGTATAAGCCTCGTCTACTGCCACGACAAAGATACGACCGTCGCCGTAATTACCATTGCCGGTTTTGGCAGTTTTCATTATGATACGGATAATATCGTCTTTGTCTTTATCTTCTGCCACAATAATTAATAACTCTTTCTGAATTTCATCGTAATGTACTTCTCCTACCGTAATGCCTTTT
>CAYTOV010000087.1:0-5860 GCA_964439485.1 uncultured Acidaminococcales bacterium
CGGTTATTATTTTTTTATGGTTTTTTATATTTAACAAGATCCTTATTGTCAGTATCAATCCTTCACTAGCTGCAAGCAGAGGTATTGATACATTGATGAGTGAAATGTTGTTTTCTGCCGCATTGGCAATAGTAGTTTCCATCAGCATTCAATGGGTTGGACTGCTGATTATCAATTCGATGCTTGTGCTCCCAGCTGCCGCAGCACGTAATGTAAGTAATAATGTCAGGCAGTATCATCTCTTTTCTATTTTTATTGCTTTACTATCAGGAATTGCTGGTTTAATAATGTCCTATTATTGGAATACAGCAACAGGCGCAACAATTGTACTTTTTGCTTCCGGACTCTTTTTCCTTACCTTTACACTAAGGCATCGGTTTTTATCCTGACGAATGAAAATTTGATTCGTATTCTGAATAATAGTTACTGGAACAGAATATTTTTAATTTTACTATTTATAATTATAATGATTTTTGTTATCATCAAAGTTAGGTAAATTAAACTATTGGAGGCTCGCAATGATAACACAAGAAGTTGTTCAGAAAATCCGCAATATTGTTGGTAAAGAGCATACCTTGGATTCAGATTTGGATCGTTTTGGTTATTCATACGATTCATCTTTTGTGCCTTTATTTCCAGCCAGTATGCCTGATTTGGTTGTAAGGCCGCGTACTACAGAGGAAGTTGCAGAAGTGATGAAAATAGCTTATGACAACGCTATACCTGTAACTGCACGCGGAACTGCAAGCGGTCGTACCGGTGGTTCAATACCTCTTAAAGGAGGCATTGTGCTTTGCCTCGATCGTATGACTTCAGTTATAGAATTAGATCAAAAAAATATGATGATTACTGTAGAGGCTGGGGTGCGTACCGGTGATATCTACAACCTTTGCGCACAAAAGGGGCTGTTTTATCCCCCTGATCCGGCCAGCTTCAAGTTTTCGACAATTGGTGGCAATATCGCTGAGGATGCTGGTGGTATGCGTGCTGTTAAATATGGTGTAACACATAATTTTGTTATGGGTTTGGAAGTAGTACTTGCTGATGGAAGAATTATAAAGACCGGTGGCAAGTCAATTAAGAATGTAACCGGCTACAATATGACACAACTCATAGTTGGTTCAGAAGGTACCTTGGGTATTGTAACCAAAGCTATTCTTCGTTTGATACCTATGCCGAAATTCCGTAATACTCTTTTATTGATGTTTCCAACATTGGACGGCGCTTGCGACACTATCCACCAAATGCTGCAAGCAGGCATTGTTCCAGCTTCTGCCGAGCTTATGGACAGGACTTGTCTTAAGGCAATCGCGAAAAATCGCAAATTTGATTTCCCAGACACAGTTCAAGCTTGCATTGTAACTGAAGTTGATGGTTCAGAAGAATATGAAATCAAAAAACAGGCTGAACAAATTGAGAAAATAGCTAACATTAATGGTGTAGTTGAAATACGCATTGCCAAAACGGCTCAGGAAGCTGACGACCTTTGGGCT
Source organism: uncultured Acidaminococcales bacterium (assembly GCA_964439485.1). GTDB lineage: Bacteria > Bacillota > Negativicutes > Acidaminococcales > Acidaminococcaceae > RZYP01. The sequence continues at coordinate 1,494 of CAYTOV010000087.1, forward strand.
ATCAGACGTGCTTTGAGTCCTGCTGTTGGTGCATTGGCTCCAGATCGCATAAGCGAAGATATTTCAGTACCTCGTAACGAATTCCCTGAAATTGTCAGACGTATCCGCACAATCGTCAATAAATATAATCTTGATTTTGCAGTTTATGGGCATGCCGGTGATGGCAACTTACATCCATCGATTCTTTGTGATATGTCAGACCCTGAACAGGCAAAGGTTGTGCACAAGGCAGTCGATGAAGTATTTGCAGCTACACTTGAATTAGGTGGTACGCTTTCAGGCGAACATGGCATTGGCATAACAAAACAGAATTATTTAAAAGATGCTTTGGGAGAAGCTGGGGTAGACGTCTTAAAATCAATCAAAAAAGCGCTGGACCCAAAAGGAATACTGAACCCAGGCAAAGTATGGCCGGAGGAGGAAGCTATCCATGACTGATAAAAACACGGAATTGCTTAAGGAAATTCATGAAATAGCCAGTAAGTGTGATCGTTGCGGTAATTGTCTGCTAGTTTGTCCTGTTTTTGCTGTAAATAGCCGTGAGGCTTGTGGCGCACGTGGCATGGTAAATGCAGCTCGTGCTCTTACTAAGGGCGGCTTAGCACCTGAAGAGGATATTTTGGAAGCAGTTGACTATTGCCTGCTTTGCGGCGCTTGTATAGATGTTTGCGCCAGTAAGGTCAAAGTGCCTGAAGTAATGCTGAAAACGAGACAAAAATTAGTTCATTTGTCAGATAAACAATTTGATTATTCTGCTGAAGAAAAAGAAAAAATGAATGAAGCGTTTGACGCATTGTGTGAACGTTGTGCAGAAATAGAAGGACCAGAAACTGAAACTAACCGTAAAATTGCTTATTTCTTTGGTTGTCAGGCGAGACTTGACGCAATTGATACGGCTGCTAAAACAGTGCAGCTTTTAAGCAAAACTGCTGATGTTGAATTGATTAATAATGAATGTTGTGGCTTGCCTGCTTTAACTCGTGGCCATGTTGATGTCTTTGTTGAAGATGCTAAACAAAATATCCAACTCTTTGAAGATGTTGATACCATCGTTTCTGACTGCGCATGTTGCAGTGATACTTTGAAAAAAGTCGCATCATATCTGGCAAACGATCCGGAATGGAGCGAACGTGCAGCTGGCTTTAGCAAAAAGGTATTTTCATTATCCGAGTATTTAGCCAAAATTGGTTATTTGCCAGAAAAACACGAGGAACAGATAACTTATCATGATCCGTGTCACTTAGGAAGAAATCAAGGTATAAAAAAAGAACCACGTGAACTTTTGAAAGCAGTTGGGGGTTATGTTGAGTTGGCTGGCGCAGATGTGTGTTGTGGCGGTCCTTGTTTCTTCCCAAGTGATTATCCGGAAACTTCTGATGCCTTGTTGGATAAAAAACTTCAGAATATTGAAAAGAGCGGAGCGGCTATAGTAACAACAGAATGTTACAATTGCTTAAAGCAACTCAAGCGAGCAGCTGAAAAGAGTGGCGGTAAGTTTAAGGCTCTGCATATTAGTGAAATTTTATAAACGCTTAATTGGAATGCAAGCCTCAGGTATTTTTTGACTGAGGCTTGCATTTTTAATAAAATGTTGATATTTAGATGAAACTATTTACAAGTTTGGATAAATGTGTTTAAATATGGTTAGTACGTACGAACCAACTATATTGTTTTTTGTTGGGAGATGATATTTGTAGAGTATTTTGGTTCATTTAGTTCCTTTTTGTATGCTTGTTAGTAATAATGATGAATTGAGGTGTTTAGGATATAATGGCAGATGTTGAAACTTTTATTGTTAAATACATAAATATTTTGTCTGAGTTTATGCGACAATCCGTGAGAACTTACAAAGAGAGCGCAGACAGTAAGGATTTATTTAACTTAACAATAACTCAATTACATTATCTTCACGCAATTGGAGAACTTGATGCGCCAACATTTAAACAAATTGTTGAGAAGTTTAATGTAAAAAAGTCAACCGTGACTGATATAGTTAACAGATTAATAGCCAGAAATTTAGTTTATAAAAAGCAGTCTGATGAAGATTTAAGAACTTTTAACTTATATTTAACAGAAAAGGGTAAGGAACTGTTGGAGATGGAAAGGCTGGGTTATTATTATTTTGCTAATAAAATGACCAAGTGCCTTGATGAAGAAGAGAAAAAAACATTTTTGAGTCTTTTAGAAAAAATCGTTAAAGAAATTAAATAATTTTTTAAATTAAAAGTTAGTTAGTACAAACTAATTTTATGCTTGCGAATTTAGGAGGAATTATAATGTTAAAAAAAATAGGTGTTTTACTGGTTGTCCTAATTTTATCAATGCTTACTGTAAATGTTGCTTTTGCCTTGCCAAGCAATATCGAGAGTTCAAACTTGGGGCCAAAGGAAAGAGTTACTGACACTAATATAATAAAAATAACGTCAATTGATAAGGTTAGTACAAAAGCAAATAAACTAGGTGAAAAGGTCGGTTTCAAAGTAAAGGAAGATGTTATCTTAGATAGCAGGACAATAATTGAAAAAGACTGTAAAGTTTTTGGAACAATTACAAAATTAAACAAGGCAGCCGCCTGGAAGCATGATGGAAATATTGAAATAACTTTTTCAGAAGTAATGGCCAAAGATGGTACTGCTATTCCGGTAGAAGGAGTCCTTAAAGCATATGGTAAGAAACCTAATTTCTTCGTTCAATATTCACTCATGGGCGCATTTTTTAAAGGAAAGCAAATTTCGATAGAACCAGGTACTGAAGCTATTCTAAAAATTAATAGGACCATATAAATTTTATGAATAGTAGAAATGTATTTGGGATATTATTACTGGTCTTGTTTCTTCTGCTTGCCTTTAGTGGTTTTTTCCTTCCCAAAAAATATCTTGAACCATGGCAAAAAGATTACGCCGGAAAGTTTGATGATCCTAGGATGTCTCTTGTTGCCCATGGTTTACTAGCCGCTAACGGTCATAACTTGCAGCCTTGGAAAATTAAGCTAGATGAATATAACAATGACATTTTTTATTTATATGCTGATGCCGACCGTTTAGCGAAGGAGGTAGATCCTTTTGCAAGGCAGACAATGATTTCTCAAGGAACTTTTTTAGAATATATTAAAGTTGCTGGCGCAAACAATGGTTATAAGACTGAATTAATATTTTTCCCCAATGGAAATTATGACGAGAGCAACCTAGCCGAAAGCATGAAGAAATTACCTGTTGCAAAAATTACAATCAAAAAGAGTACCAAGAAAGCATTTGCATTATATGATTACATGTTTATGCCGGATACCAATAGAGGACCGTATAAACCTTTAAAGCCAGCTGATGCCGAAATTAGTGAATTACTAAAATATAATACCGATAACAATATATTATTAAGATTTTTTCGAGAAGACGAAGAGATTAAATCACTAGGCAGTTATATTGTAGCTGGTGCAGAAATAGAGAGCAGTATTCATCGAATCTATGAAGAAACCAAGAAAATATTAAGGATTAACGAGTACGAGAAGAATAAATATCGTTATGGTTTTTCGATTGATGGGCAAGGCGACAGCGAAATTAAGAAGAATATCTTACAAGGGCTAGTTACAATGTTGCCATTCCTGAATAATGAAAAAGCAGCGGCAAAGGTTTTTATGGAAAACGCTGAAATTGCAGCAACCAATACTCCGGCGTATGCGATGATTATGACAGAAGATAACAGTCGCTTATCACAAGTTAAGGCTGGCATGTTATACAGCAGATTAATACTTAATGCACATAGTATGGGCCTTGCAATGCAACCGCCAAGCCAAGTGTTGGAGGAATATCCTGAAATGAAAGAACAGTATAATCAAATTAAAAATGAATATGCAGGCGATAAAACAATACAGATTTTATTTCGTATAGGGTTTCCGTCACAAGAAGCTGCAAAAAGCATGCGACAAGATGTAAAAGACCTGATGGATTAAAAGCCAATCTGTCAAACGGCAAAGTTTAAATATTTTAATGATATTGATCAATAATATCATTCTCCATGGAGATTGCTATTACTTAAAAGGGATGATATATTGTCAATGTAATCGCAGTAATAGGAAAAATTGAATTCAAAGGAGCCGTGGTGGTATTGAAATTTGTTAACTTTCAACTTAATAGTCAGATAAGATTAGGCGTCAAAGTGGAAAATGGAATTATGGATATTGCACAAGTATCAGATGCCTATTCACTTGAGGTACCAAATACAATTGAACAAATTATTGTCGCTGGCAAATCAGTAATTGAAAAGCTACAAAAGTATGTTGAAAGCACTTCGTTTTTGATAGATGAAGATAATATTGTCTATGCTCCTTGTGTTACTAATCCTGAAAAAATAATTTGTATTGGCTTAAACTA
>CAYTOV010000088.1:0-5772 GCA_964439485.1 uncultured Acidaminococcales bacterium
ACGGAATACTTCTGTCAAAGGTGGTATAACCTGCTTTTTACGGGAAAGACACCCTGGCAGATAATAGAAGCCCTCTTCTGTTTTCTCACCAAAAGCCGGTATTAAAATGCTTTGCGGTTCTCCGGCTACAAGCAAGTCACTTGCTTGTCCAAGAATATCTGTTACCAGCAGCAGGGCGAAATCATAACCATCTTCCTTTTTCAAGGCCTGCAGAGCAGCTTGCAGCTCAGGATATTTAGTCTTCGCATATTCGCGATCCATAATATTTACCTGTGCAACACCAACTTTTTGTTCTCCGAAATCAAATTCCTTGATATCGTTGCGCACCAAATCAGCCGGCGACATCGTACTTATGACATCACCATGTCTTAGTAATTTCATGGCATATTCTTCGACATCTTCAATACCGGCAATGGCTGCCAACTTCAAAGCTATTTCCTTATCAATTGATGTTGCCGTTGGTGATCTGAAGAGCAATGTATCGGAAAGTATTGCCGACATCAATACGCCCGCAATCTTTGGTTCCATTTCCACACCGCGATGGAAAATCAGATTAGCAACAATTGTAGCAGTAGAGCCAACAGGTTCCTGCCTGATGTAGATAGGTGCGCTTGTTGTCAGGCCACCAAGTCTGTGATGGTCAATTATCTCTAAGATACGTGCTTCTTCCACGCCTTCAACTGCTTGGCTGCGCTCATTATGGTCGACCAGAATTACTTCACGGTGAGGATGTTCCATAATGCTTTGCTGGTCTACGGCGCCAATGTATTTACCCTTTTCGATTACTGGATAGCAAATAAAGTCGGTTGCAGCCATTTTAGCCTGCACTTCGGCAAAAAGATCGGCATTGGTAAAGCTTACTACTTCTCTGGTCATCAGGAATCTCACTGGTACGCTTTGGTTGATAAGACGAGCTGTCTTATAAGTATCATGCGGAGTGCTAATAATCAGAGCTCCCAGTTTTTGAGCAAGATCCAACACTTCGTTTTCAACTTTTGTATCTCTCGTCAAAATCAATCCCGCGACACCGGCATTAAGTGCTGCAAGCTGTGCATCGATGCGATCGCCGATAATCAGGATATCCTGTTTGCCAATGGAAGCATTAATGGTGTCAACTGCGGATGCCCCAATTTTAATCCTACCAAAGAATTTTTTCTCCAGATCTCCACAAAACAGTTTGCCATCAAGAGCTGTTAAAATGCTTTTGTAATAAACTTCTGCTTCGTGCAAGTCATGAATAGACATTTCATTGTAATACCGCATTGCCAGGTCCTTTAGGGCAATCATGCCGACAAGTTTTCCTGTCTCTTCTACAACTGGTAGTGCGCGCAGGTTTTGTTCAGCAAAAATCTTACCGACTTCATGCAAAGTGGTTTCCGGCAAAACGCTTGGTATTGCTTTCAATTTTATATCACCCAAACGCGGATACAAATCATTTACGAGTACCGGTGCCGGCACTTTGAAGTAATCCAACACGAACTGTGTTTCCGGATTTATTTTTCCTGCTCTGGCTGGAACGGCATTAACACCCAGCTTTTCTTTCAGATAAGCATAAGCAATAGCTGAACAAATAGAATCAGTATCAGGATTAAGATGCCCGATAACCAAAACTGGTTTCTTCACAAAAAATCCTCCTTCATAGATACAATTACAACATAACAATTGCTTATATCCATAAGCTGGGACCTGACACCGCACACGGATTGCACCTTACAGAAACAAAGCTCCTGCTACATAAATTGTGGCAGGAGTCTTAATATTATCAGTTATTTTAGAAAGTATGTTGAAAAATCTGCCTCAATACTTACTGTTGTTTTCCTGTTTGCGGCGCCCGCCGAGTTCGGCAAGCAATTCTCCCGGCGAGATATTATGATAGGCCAGGAGTACCAGACAATGATACCACAAATCACTCATCTCGTAAACAACTTCCTTACTGTCGTTGTTTTTAGAAGCAATGATTGTTTCAGCGGATTCTTCGCCGACTTTTTTCAGTATTTTGTCTTGTCCTGACATAAAAAGATATCTCGTGTAAGATTTTTCTCCGCCGTGTTCTTTCTTCTCCTGAATGACAGCATACAGTTCGGACAAAACGCTAGGCAGATTAGCCTCACCAACGACAGGCAGATTCTTGCCTTCGCCGCTATTCCACAAAGGATAACTGAAGCAGGAATAACTACCGGTATGGCAGGCGTTGCCAGTCTGATCAACCTTTAAAAGCAACGTATCGCCGTCACAGTCATAAGTTATGCTCAAGACTTTCTGCATATGCCCAGAAGTAGCGCCTTTATTCCATAATTCCTGCCTACTGCGGCTCCAGAACCAGGTATAACCTGTTTCTACCGTTCTTGCCAATGATTCTTCATTCATATAGGCCAGCATCAAAACCGCATTGGTTTTGACATCCTGCACAATAGCAGGTATCAGGCCCTTTTCATCAAACTTCAGATTTGCAAAATCAATTTTCATAATCTTACCTCCACTCCCCGGCTGCGTAAATATTCTTTAACCTGCCGGATGCTGAACTTCTTATAATGAAAGACTGATGCTGCCAAAACAGCATCTGCTTTTCCTGCCGTCAATACATCATAGAAATGCTCCAGTTCACCCGCACCGCCTGAAGCAATGACTGGCACGTGCACAGCTTCTGAAACAGCTCGCGTCAACGGTATGTCATAACCATTTTTGGTACCATCACAATCCATGCTCGTCAGCAATATTTCGCCTGCGCCCAGGCTGACGGCACGTTTTACCCATTCGAGAACATCAAGTCCTGTCGGCGTTCTGCCGCCATTAACATAAACTTCCCACTTGTTTTCAGCTATGCGTTTCGCGTCAACAGCGAGTACGATGCACTGGCTGCCAAAGAGTCTGGCTCCTTCGCTGATAAGCTCCGGATTTTTCACCGCAGCAGTATTCAATGAGGTTTTATCGGCCCCTGCATTCAAGGCATTGCGTATATCAATAACAGTACTGATACCGCCGCCAACGGTTAACGGCATAAAGACTTCTCCAGCCGTACGATTGATTACATCAAGCATAGCCTTACGCTGTTCCACCGAAGCCGTAATATCGAGAAAAACCAATTCGTCAGCAGCCTCTTCATCATAGATATGAGCGAGTTCAACCGGATCGCCGGCATCCTGCAGACCAACAAAATTTGTGCCTTTTACTACGCGGCCAGCTTTCACATCCAGACAGGGAATAATTCTTTTCGTATGCATTTTATTCCTCCTTGAGCGCAGCTAAAGCTTCTTTTAAATCAAGAGCGCCTGTATAGATAGCCTTGCCAATGATGCAGCCTTCAATACCATCTGCCTCATGTACCTGCAAAGCTTTTAAATCCGCCAGGGAAGAAACTCCCCCCGAGGCAATTACTTTAACACCGCTGGCTTTGGCAAGCTCTGCTGTTGCTTCGACATTCACGCCTGAAAGCATACCATCCCTGCTGATATCGGTAAAAATAATATGCTCTACACCGACAGCTGCCATCTTTTTTGCCAATTCGATAGCGCCGATACCGCCGCCAATGCCCCAGCCTTCGACAGCGACCTCGCCATTTTTGGCATCAATACCGACTACGACCTGGCCAGGAAATTTTTGGCAAGCCTCACGCACAAGTTCCGGATCGCGAACTGCGACTGAGCCCAGAATTACACGGGTAACACCTAGCGCCAGCATATTTTCTATATTAGCCAATGTACGGATACCGCCGCCAACCTGTACCGGTATTTTCACTTTGGCTAAAATTCTTTTGATAACCTCAGTGTTGCTGCTCTGACCGGCCAAAGCACCGTCGAGATCAACAACATGTAAGTATTCAGCACCGGCATCTGCCCAGCGTACAGCCATCTCTGCCGGATCTTCCGCAAAAACGGTTTCACACTCGAATTTGCCTTCCGTAAGCCGCACACAGCGACCATTTCTGATATCGATTGCAGGGAAAAGAATCATAACTGCCACTCCTTAAAAGCTTGTAAAATGCCTAAGCCTACTTTGCTGGATTTCTCAGGGTGGAACTGCACTGCCTGTACATTTGCTCTGCCCACTGCTGCCGTAACCTCAATGCCGTAATTGCAAACGGCTGTAATAATCGCTTTATCTTCAGGTACGGCATGAAAACTATGGACAAAATACACATAACCGTCTGCTGACTTGGCAAGCAGCGGCGAAGGATTTTTCAGTACAAGACTGTTCCAACCCATATGCGGCACTTTTAAATCTGTCTTGATCTTTTCCACCTGTCCTTTGAAAAAACCAAGTCCCTGTATGCCGGGGGCTTCCTCGCTGCCTTCGAACAAAAGCTGCAAGCCCAGGCAGATACCCAGAAATGGTTTTCCGCTGGCAAGGGTTTCTTTAATAACAGGAACCAAGCCATATTTTTCCAGGTTCAACATGCAATCGCCGAAAGCTCCGACACCTGGCAGAATGACTTTGTCAGCCTTAGCTATCTTGGTTGCCTCCGACGTGACCTCTACCTCGGCACCCACATATTTCAGTGCTTTATTCACGCTGTGCAGATTGCCCATGCCATAATCAATGATTACAATCTTTTCGCTCATAATTTCCCCTTGCTGCTCATAACACCTTTAACGCGAGCATCAATTGCCACCGCCTCAGCAAGGGCTCTGGCAAAAGCTTTGAAAATAGCTTCAACAATGTGGTGCGTATTCTGACCATAAAGCAGACGTACATGCAAAGTCAACCCGCTTTCTGAGGCAACAGCACGGAAAAACTCTTCTATCATCTCTGTTTCCAGATTACCCAACACAACTTTAGGAATTTCTGCCCGCCAAACAAGCAGAGGACGACCGCTGAAATCAAGAACAACATGCGCCAGCGCCTCATCCATCGGCAGGAAGCAGCTGCCATAGCGATGCATGCCGGTTTTATTGCCGATAGCCTGCTTCAATGCTTGTCCCAGTACAATGCCGCAATCCTCAACTGTATGATGAGAGTCAACATTCAGGTCGCCGTTTGCCTTGACGCTGAGATCAAGAAAAGCATGTTTTGCGAGCAGCACCAGCATGTGATCAAGAAAACCTATACCAGTCGCAATTTCAGCCTGGCCTTCGCCGTCAAGATTCAAACTAAGCTCTATATTGGTTTCCAGTGTCTGACGTTCGATTTCAGCCGTTCTCATCATTAGATACCTCCTGCTCTTTCGCAAACCTCTTTGATCATCCCAAGAATTATTACATTTTCTTCAGGAGTACCCAGCGTTAACCGAATACCTCCTTCTAAAGCCTGGTTTCTTGTAAAATCACGTGCCAGAATTTTCTTGTTCGCTAAAAATCTGAAGACTGTCTGCCCCGACAGTTTTCTCGCGGTGCCTTCCTCGGTTGCCATTCCCTCATTTTTACCAAATTTACTGAGCTTAACTGCCAGTTCAGGCTGCGCCGTAAACATTAAGAAATTGGTTGCCGAATCCCAGACTTTAAATCCAAGGTCTGCCAAGGCAGTACGCATTTTTTCTCTTTCCTCAATAATCTGCTTGGTCCGTTCAACAAAAAGCTTTTTATGCTTGTAAACGATTTCCGCCGTCAGCAAGGAAAAAGCATTAACGTGATAAGGCAGGAGCACCTTGCCAAGAATTCTCATTAAATCTCTGCTGCCCACCCCATAGCCTACGCGCATCGAAGCCAGTCCATAGGCTTTGGAAAAAGTACGTAAGCAGATAAAATTCTCGTATTTCGAGAGCAGTGTCATCGTGGAACCGGCAAAAGCGGCATCATAACCGCCGGCGAATTCCATATAAGCCTCGTCCATGATTAC
>CAYTOV010000089.1:0-1142 GCA_964439485.1 uncultured Acidaminococcales bacterium
ATCCCAATAAAAAATCATATCGCCATCTTTGATAACAGTATCTTTATCAATATAGGTATATTGGTCAGAAACTTGCACCCATGATGTCGCTGAAGCTGTAAGATTGAAACACGCAAGCAGCGACATTATCAGCAGCGCTCTAAAACTGTTTTTTGTCATGCAACTTACCTTCTTCACTAAATATTAGCGTCTATAGTATTCTAAGGAAGCAAACACTTGGCAGTTCCAAACCATTAATATTGCCTTAGGTTTGGAGACATCTTATTTACTTTTATTCCTGTTCTTCACCGATTACACCAGCAAAACCTTTATAAAAATCTGCAACTTCCAGATACTTGGCAGGCACAACCATTTTTCCTTTCTTATCAATAAATCCCCACCTACCATACAAACAAACGGCAGCGCGACTATCAGCAAAGTTGTGAACGTTGCTGTAACGGCAGGCGATGACCTGCATGCCATGTTTATCTATATAGCCCCAACGTCCGTTCATTTGAACAGCAGCAGGTCCTTCGGAAAATGGTCTTGCTTCCTGATAGTTTGCAGGAAGAACCAATCTTCCCTCATGGTCAATAAATCCCCACTGTTTATCGGCAACTTTTACAGCACCCAACCCTTCAGAGAAAGGTTCTGCCTCACTATATTGCGGTTAAATAACAAGCTCACCTTTAGAATTGATATAACCCCAGCCATTAAGTTTTTCAATCGGCATGACCGGAGCCAATCCTTCGGAAAATCCTTTTGCCTTTTGATAATCAGCTGGCACAACTAATTTGCCCTCTTTATTGATGTATCCCCAGCCAGCAGCTCCTGGCTGCACCGCGGCAAAACCTTCGTGAAACATTCTCGTCGCACGAAAAACCGGCTTAACAACCACTTCACCAGCTTTATTTATGTAACCCCAGGAAAGACCTAGTCTTACGGTTGCTAATCCATCAGCAAAAGGCCCTGAGTCCGAGTAGTATTTTGTTGGCTTTAAAACAGTCTTACCTGCTCTATCTATGTAAACTTGCTTGCCATCTTTTTGCATAAGAGCCAGATCATCTGAAAAATATAAAATGTGCTCTTGTTCCGGCAAAGATATAATCAGTTCACCATCTTTATCTATATAATCAACCGTATGAGTATTAATGCCGTTATTT
>CAYTOV010000089.1:1242-2862 GCA_964439485.1 uncultured Acidaminococcales bacterium
GCAACAAAAAAGCCCGCCATAGGCGGGCTTTTGTTTGTTTGCTGTTAGAGATCTCTGATTGGAGACTCTCATAGAAGTTAAAAAATACATCATCATGTCAATAAGGTGCCATACATTTATGAAACAACTTGCTCTTGAAGCCCCGTGGTATCTATCTTCCTACCACCCTATCCACATTTTAACAATTTCTCGTGCTACTATATCTTACAGACGAACAACGTTTGCAGCTTGGTCACCGCGGTTACCTTGGGTAACATCGAATTGAACAGGTTGACCTTCTTCAAGGGTTTTGAAACCTTCGGATTGGATTGCGGAGAAATGTACAAACACGTCGCTGCCATTTTCGCTTTCAATAAAACCATAACCTTTTTCTGCATTAAACCATTTAACTTTGCCAGTCATAATCTTGGCCTCCTAAAAATAAAAAAGTTCGAAAAAAGAACTATATGAGAATCGCGCTGTAACAATGTCAAAACGCTTTCCGCAAGTCGACCTTTTTCCAACTTGTTAAGTATAACATGAGATTCTACATTTTGCAAGAAAATTTTAAAATATCTTATTCTTCTAAAATATTTATATAACTTACAAGATAAAATCAAATAATTTTATCTCAATAGAAAAGTGATAGAGAAGGCCAAAACCTTCTCTATCACTAACTATTTACTTGGTGTGCTTAAAAGAACTGCGTACTTTATTCAACACATTTTATTTCAATAAGATATTACTTTTTTGCTATTGCTAACGGAGCAACAAATAGAGTGCTATCCCCCATAATAAGGCATCATTATTCTTGTTGCGATGATATACTGTTCGGTCATCCCGAATAAACACAAAGTTATCATCGTATGTGAACCCTATACCAACCAATTCATCCCAATCGTCAAAGAACAATACTGCATTGCGGATACGCTCACCTCGATACCAATAATACCCATCGTTGTAATCGTCGCTATCATGCCACCGATAGGAATGTAATCCTGGGAATCTGTCATTCCAATCACGGTCATAAATTCGTTCCAGCTCGATGTTTGAAAAACGTTGACGCAGGGAATGGCGAGACTCATGCCACCTGAATGGCGATGGATCTCTATATTCGTAATCAATCCGGCTCCAGCTATCGTCCCAGTACGCATCATCTGACCAATCGTATCTCTTTTCCCTTTGCCAATAATTATGATCTTCCTGTGACAACAAAAGAAAGGCGATGGCCAATAGTGATGCATCGTGATGACGATATACCTCTCTATCATCGCGAATAAACACAAATACGTTATCAAAAATAAATCCTATGCCGACCATTTCATCCCAGTTGTTATAGAACAAAGTGCAATCATATATGCGCCTGCCGCCATACCAAAAATACCCATTCCCGTAACTGCCTTTATCATGCCAGCGATAGGAATGTAGTCCTGGGAACCTGTCATTCCAGTCACGGTCGTATATTGGTTCCATCCAATAGTCTGATGACGAAAAACGATTACGCATTGAATAGCTTGTTTCATGCCACCGGAAATTCGTCCTTTCATTATAGGATTCTGATACTCTGTGCCAGTTATTATCACGGTAAGCATCATGTGACCAATCATATTGCTTCTGCGCTTTTCGCTGTTGCTCTTGACG
>CAYTOV010000089.1:2962-5770 GCA_964439485.1 uncultured Acidaminococcales bacterium
TGTTCCTGACGTTGTTGTTCCTGACGCTGTTGGTCCTGCTGCCGTTGCTGTTGCTGGCGCTGTTGTTCCTGACGTTGTTGTTCCTGACGCTGTTGCTCCTGCTGCCGCTGCTGTTGCTGTTGCTGGCGCTGTTGTTCCTGACGTTTCTGTTTCTGGAATTCTGTCTCTTGTTGCTGTTCTTGGTTTTGCTGCGGGTTATTTTCCTGTGCAGCAACTATTAAAGGTGTTACTAAACCACCTTGCATGAAACTTACCATCAAAGAACAGACTATTGCTTTCTTCAATGCCTTATTCACAATATATTGCCTCCTTTTCCCTTTTTTATTTACATTTAACCTTCAAACGCTGCCTATTACAAAAATATATTTCTAAACATTTTATTAGACTTTTCATTTGCCAACTTTCTTCAAGTTTTATCATTTCCTTTCTACCAATCCCTGTGGCATTCTAATTATATTATTAATTAAAAGAATTTTCAATTTATTTATAACTGAGCCTAAGATAACAAAAAAAACGGTCGCCAGATTTCTCTGACAACCGTAACTTTACTTGGTGGAGCCAAGCGGGGTCTATATTAACTATATTGCTGCACATCAAGCATTAATTCTGACTCTAATCAACTCCAGGAAACTCTTGATGGCAGGAGATAGCCATTTATCCTTGTGATAAACCACTTGAGTGTACATGCCAAAGTCAATGCCACTCCAGGGAAGTTCCACCAACATATTGGCCTTTAATTCTTTTTCAACATAGATTCTCGGCAGAATTGCCAGTCCTAAGCCACTCATGACAAATTGCTTAATGGCTTCGATGTTTTTTACTTTCAAAAATGACCGAGGCTTGATTTCACTGCTGCTTAAAAGTTCTTCAATGTAGCTGCGATAGGCGCACCCTTCTTGCGTAACAATAAAATCTGAAGCCGCAAAATCAGCAACATGCACCTCGGAAAGAAGCGTTAAAGGATGGTCTACAGGTGCTATGAGTGCCATCGGCTCCGGGCACAAGATTTCTACTGCAAGATGCGGATAAAGAATTTCACCTGATAAAACAACCGCAATATCGACAATGTTATCTTTGAGATCCGCACTAAATTTTGCCATATCGCCGAATTTCAATTCAATTTCAATTAAAGGGAACTCTTTGCGAAACTCCTTTAACAAAAGCGGCAGCCGAACCACTGAGAAAGTTTCACTGACGCCAATTACTATCTTACTATAGTCCGGTTTCTCCATAATCGACTGCGTCGCCTCATCACGCAGTTTCAAAATTCTTTCCGCATAGGCAATAAACTGCTCACCCTTATGCGTCAGGCGCACGCGGTGTCCCAAGCGTTCGAATAATTTGCACTTTAGCTGCCGTTCCAACGCTTGTATATGCGCCGTCAAAGTCGGCTGGGTATACCCCAGATTTTCTGCGGCCTGAGCAAAACTGCCCGCATTGTTAATCGCTATTAATGTTTCCAGTTGTCTGAACTCCATTAGCATTACCTCTATCAAAAATTTTTATCGTTTCAATTAAAACAATTGATTTTACAAATAAAGATTATCATAGTAAAGTAAACATAGCAATAAAAAGAATTTTTAATTTGGAGGAACAAATTATGAAAATAGCTAGAAAAGTCCTGATTGATGAATTCGGCGGCCCAGATAACATGAAAATTGTTTCTGTGGAACTACCTGCGCCAGACGCAGGTGAAGTGCAGCTTAAGCAAACAGCAATCGGTCTCAACTTCATAGATATTTACCAACGCAAAGGCGTATATCCGCTTCAACTACCAACCGGTCTTGGTCATGAAGCAGCCGGCGTAATCGAAGCCGTAGGAGCTGGCGTTACTGACTTCAAGCCAGGAGATCGAGTCGCCTATATGAATGCCGGTCTCGGCGCTTACGCGGATTATCGCAATGTACCAGCTGATCGCCTGGTCCACATTCCCGATGAGGTTTCCGATGAAAACGCTGTCGCCTTATTATTCAAAGGCATCACGGCACAATATCTGCTGCGCAAAACACACGAAGTTAAAAAAGGCGAAATAATTCTGGTGCACGCAGCCGCCGGCGGCGTTGGTCAAATACTCTGTCAGTGGGCTAAAGCCCTTGGTGCTTTCGTTATCGGCACTGCCGGATCGCCGGAAAAATGCGCAGTAGCTAAAGCGTGCGGCGCGGATATCGTCATCGACTATTCCAAAGAAAACTGGGTAGAAACATTGCTAGAAGCAACCAACGGCAAAAAGGCAAATGTTGTCTATGATTCCGTTGGCAAAAATACTTTCTTAAAGTCACTTGACTGCGCTGCTCAGTTCGGTCTGGTTGTCTTGTTTGGGGCCGCATCTGGTCCGGCACCGGCGATTGACCCTGAAATATTGAACAAAAAAGGCTGTCTCTTCCTTACCAGACCGTCCGTCTTCCCACACAACAGCGACCCTGCAATTTTTCAGGCAAATGCCGCCGAAGTGTTTGAAGCAATTCGTGCTGGTATTATCAAGCCTCATATTGGCAATAAATTCTCACTATCAGAGATTGCTGCCGCACATAAGGCAGCAGAAGCAAGAGCAACAGAGGGCGCAACCATCATTATTCCTTAAAGACAGATTACTGGTTAATTGATGTAATATGTCTAATTATTCTCTAAAAAAATAGCGGAATAACAAAAGAGCCACTTGCGATGTATTCGCAAGTGGCTCTATCATTTATTAAATTTGGTGGAGACAAGCGGGATCGAACCGCTGACCTCTTGAATGCCATTAGCGAAAATCTTTGTATTTTGATTGCAGCACGACCTCTCAAAATGCAATTTGCAGCATATTTTCTT
>CAYTOV010000090.1:0-3419 GCA_964439485.1 uncultured Acidaminococcales bacterium
CCAATATTTTTTACTTCAATAGAAATAGTTCCGTCAGGATTATTAATAAACTCAATGAAATCATGATTTTCAAAATATTCGGCAGGAAAGGTAATTTCAATACCTGTATCAGTCTTAATTTTATGATTTTTAGCAGTTTTAACAGCAAGGGTTTTTTCTACTTTCACGTCGCGAGGTAACTGTGCCTCTATAATTTGCGACTCAAACTCTTGCTGCATTACTTGCGAACCTGCAAATACTTCCTGACCTAGTTCCGTCGGTGAAAAAGATGTAGATGTTTCGGCATTTTCTAAAAGATAATTTTTGGCCTTTGAAAGTATCACCGCTGAATTGGCACCATGTTTCTCGGCGACTTCTTCAGCAATTTGGCTTACAGTCTTAATTGCTTCTTTACCGGAGATCGTTGAAGTACATTGCAGTAATATCTCCGGCAGCAAATAGACTTCCTGACCATTAATTATCTTCTTTTTATCAACAAAACCAATAACGAAATTATCACAGCCAATAAGCGCATAAGAATCTACCTTTTGTGTTGTATTAGGAAGTATTGCATGGTGTTTGATGATTTCATTATGGATGCTGCCATCACTGGTTAATACTTGATGTGTGTAAGCCATTTTACTTGTTAATAGTAATAAGGCAAAATACCTGACGCCGTTATCGGAGAAATCTACCACTAATAAATCTGTCGGCACAGGATTCTCGGACTGCGCAATCTGCTCATACAAGGTATTGCCAATTAATGCAGAGATTTCAATAAAACTAGATTGCTGCGCTAGATACTTATCTAGCTGTACGAAAAAAGAACTTCCTGAAGAAAAAGCTCCTGATTTCTGGTTAAGGTCTGATTTTATATGTTCCAGATGTTTTTCGATGTACTCGTTGATAGTAATGTCTGCGAAATTCAATTCTTTTTGCGAGATAATGCACATACCTGAATTAAAATCCAATATATGAAGAATAGCTTTGTTAATGATCATTGATTGTTATCATCCTTTACTTCCTTATTAGCTTGCGAAAGCTCACGCACTGCAACAAAAAACGTCATAAATAACTCTCAGCCATTTGCCTGAAAGCTATCTATGGCGCTTATACTTTACCAACTAGAAAATTATATCAACTGTTTCTTTGACTTTTTAATTATAACACACTCATTGTTTTCGTTCAGCCTCACCGATGCAATGTTTAGTAATTATTAGATTATTTTTAGTAAAATTTATCGGCAAAATGTTTCTTTTGATCCTCACTTA
This sequence comes from uncultured Acidaminococcales bacterium, assembly GCA_964439485.1. GTDB lineage: Bacteria > Bacillota > Negativicutes > Acidaminococcales > Acidaminococcaceae > RZYP01. The sequence goes on from CAYTOV010000090.1 coordinate 1,251, forward strand.
TAGGATATCTGGAAGTAATCAAGATAAGTTTTGAATTTATCCTGCGCCGCCAGGCACGTATCCCTTAGAAATCCTCTTTCATTCTGCCACTCCTTAAGACCCCTATAGTAGAACATTTTCAATTCTTCGTCGATGATAAAAGGCACTATATTATTTCTGAGGCACTCTTTGAATAGCAGCAGCCGGCCGATGCGCCCGTTCCCATCCTGAAATGGATGCAAGCATTCGAAACGATAATGAAAATCAAGCAGTTCGTCCAAAGTTTTTTCTTTCTTAGCGTTATAGGCAGCGACCAATTCCTTCATTTTGGCAGGTACTTCCTCCGGCAACGCAGTTACCTTGCCGCCGACTTCATTCGGCAATTTTTTGTAGTCGCCAACCACAAACCAGTCTTTCCTGCTGTCAGAAGTTCCGTTTTTCAGCATAGCATGAAGCTGCTTAATCAACGCCTCATTAATTATGGAGCCTGCACGATCGATTATCAGATCGATACACCTGAAGTGATTGGCTGTTTCCACAATATCATCAACATTCAATGTTGTTTCATGAACTCCAATGGTATTTGTCTCAAAAATGTAACGCGTCTGGTCGTGGGTTAACCGACTACCTTCCATGTGATTGGAGTTATAGGTAAAATCGATTTGTACCTTGTGATAAATTCCACCCGACAGTCTAGATGCTTTCTCTGCTTGCAGCACTTCAAGCAGCGTGCGAGGTAGCGCGCTATGTTTATTGACTCTTTCGGGTTTTTCAGCATTTTCCGGAAGATACCACGTCTTGCCATTAAGTAAAGCATTCGGGATTCTTCCATGCGCACAATAGTTTCGCACACTTCGTTCCGATATGTTCCAACGCTTGGCTGCTTCTGAGACTAAAAGGTATTTCATAGCGCACCTCCTCTCTTGAATTTACTTATATTATAGCATTTTATCGGCAATATTTCTATTTAATTCATTAGTTAGCTCGTTATGTTTTTGCCGATAACAAGTATGGCAAGTTGCTGATCATTCTAGAAGAAATTATTTTATTTTCTGGCGAATGTGTTCAGCCACAGCTCCGGTTTGTCCGGGCGCACGTCCTTGGCGACCCATTGTTCAATGATTTCTAAGGACCGTCCGCTCTTTTGCATGAGGTCAGCAAAACGTGCTTCGTTCAGGTCAGTATAGTATCTGCCGCCGCGTTCCCCTTCATAGTCACCATATTTGAACGACATATAGAAGATGGCACCCGGCTTCGCCAAATCAATTACCTTGGCCAGTATATCCGGTAAAGCTTCCGAATGAACATGCAAGAGCGACGCACTAGCCCAAATCGCGTCGAAAGAGGCCGTAGGCAAAACTAAATCCTTGAAATCAGACACAATTACTTCCTGTCCGATCAATTCACTGGCAAACTTCGCCAATTCCTCCGAGCCATCTACCGCCGTGACCTGAAAGCCTTGCTGCAGGAAGCATAAGCTGTCCCGACCGCTGCCGCAGCCCAAGTCGAGAATATGCGCACCCTTTGGCAAGAGCGCGAGGAACTTTTCCTGCGTTGCGGACATATCCGCTTCCAGCGTCGAGGCTATGAATTCTTCCGTATTTTTAGCATAATATTTCAACGTATTGTCCAAATCGGTCAGCTCCAAACTTAATATTTTATTGCAGATTTTCCAAACTTTCCTGACATCAGGGAAATGGTCTACAACCGCATTAGAACTTTTTTCTCAAGCTCATGTTTTGTTGTTATATGTATTCTACGATAGCGCTGAGTTCCTGCCTTGTTTTCGGATGGGCTGAATCACCTGCGCGGTAACCAAAGCCAGCCATCACAGAAACACCGAAATGTTCGCTGTCCAGAATACCTTCATTGGTCAGCATTTCTTCTACAGAAGTCCTATTGAAACCTTCAATAGGGCAGGAATCAATCCCCAGCTCCGCAGCTGCAGTCAACATATTAGCCAAAGCGATGTAGGTCTGTTTGCACGACCAGTCAAAAAGAGCACGTTCACTGGAGAGCAGATCAAAATTGTTTTTTTGGAAGTTTTCATAAGCAGCTCGTTTGGCCGCTACAATTTCCGGTGATAATTTCTGCATATCAGCCATTATGTGGGTTATATAAGGCGCATCATAATGCATATCTGCCTTTTTCCTGGCCAGGATAATCACGAAATGGCTTGCGCCTTTCAAA
>CAYTOV010000090.1:3519-5673 GCA_964439485.1 uncultured Acidaminococcales bacterium
CATATCTGCCTTTTTCCTGGCCAGGATAATCACGAAATGGCTTGCGCCTTTCAAACTGTTTTGTGCACCCCACGCCAGAGGAAAAAGTTTATCTTTGATTGCCTGATTTTGGATTACCAGGAATTTCCAAGGTTCAAACCCAAAAGAACTCGGTGACCGTCGTCCTACTTCCAGTATTGTGGTGAAATCCTCCTGGCTGATAATCTTCTGTGGATCGAAACTCTTGCAGGCAAATCGAAAATTCATTACCTCTAGTATTTTTTGCTGAGTTCTATTCATAACTAATCCTCCTTTGTGTTAACAGTTAATATTTTTGACATCTAAAAGCTAAAGATATGAAAATTCAGGACCGTCGCCAAAACTTAAATCTCCTGAATTTACTTACAGTATAGCATTTATAGGCAAATTTACTATTAAATCGTTTTGCATTTTATATATTGCGTTAGTTATGAGACCAGTTTAAGCAGTTATTTCACCAACCTTTCACACTTATGTCGAAGATTTTTCCAATTTTGGCGTTATAATCAAGCTCAAAGGATGTGATTTAGTTGCTTCTGCTAGAAAAACGTAATTTAAAGGGAATTAAATCTACCGGTTTTTCCGGAAAACATTTAGGAGTCAAGTTGGAAGGAAATGTGCTTATTGTCTTTTATAACATTCCTGAATCAGTGCACCAAAAACTACTATTGTCTAAAGAACCCCTGGAGTATTTAAATTCTTTGAAAGCACGATTTCGTTGCGAAGACTACGGTCCAATTATCGTTGGCGGCTAATATCACTAGAACAAAGAAAAGCACGGGAAAATTTTTCCCGTGCTTTTCTTTTTAGGGCCGTCCCCAAATATCTAGTCACTCTTTTCACTTTCCTTTTGCCTTGCAAAATGTTCAATTATATTTGCCCAGATACGTTTTGTTTCCATGAAGTCACTATAATGTTTCTGAACATTTTTGTCATATTTTTCAAGTTCAGTCAATATATTCATAAAGTTTGGCTGCTCAAAAAATAAACATATTTTAGGTAGAACCACTTGGAGTTTTTCACGCATCTCTTTTATTATTTTCTCATAATCATCCGGACGTGTTATATAAAGCAGCAAAGGTTTATATCTGATCCAGCCAATACAGGCCTTATAAAAGCGATCAACTATTTGCTTTTGATCAGCCTTGATAAACTTCAATTTGATTGGCAGCACGCCTTCCAAAAGATGATTGTAAGTAGAAAATCCATCATGAAAAGTATAGCTTGGTACTTTCAAAACATTTCTTTCGCTTAAGCAAGTACTTAGAAAAGCATCCTCGCCTCTAGCCCCCGGTGGATTATAGAAAGGAAAAACACGCCGTTTATCGGTTAGATTAATACCTAAGTTAGCACCGGAAATAAATTTAGCATGATTGATTTCCTCAACCTCTTTTACTGCTTCACTGACCAATACGTCCGTATCTGCATAAGTCACGCCGCCATTATTCATTACCTTTTTGACATTATCCCAATTGAGAATATCATTGCTTATCGCTTCAATAAAAGAACGGAAATCCGCCTCTGTCATTGTATCGTTATATTCAATAAATGGTATTGGTGATATATAGCCGCAGTGATAGCCATGTGTAATATCCGCGTGTTGAAGGTGTTTGATATGGGTCAAAAGACCATGTTGGCCTCCCCAAACTGCTGTCTTACGTGTATTCGTAACGGCCACAGGATATTCATCGTCATCTGAAAAAATAAGATAATCCATGCCGTTCTTGATGGCACTGTAAATTACGGCGTTCCTCTGTGCCGCATACCCTTTGCCAAAGATCTTTTTTGCTTCTGCATAATCCAGCACATTTTCTTTGACCAAATAATCAATTTCCTGTTTGATCTCGACACTTCCGATAAAATTTATGCTTTCAAGATTTTCCGCTAATTCCGGATGTATATTAACATAATCATTTTTTACAGTTTTGTTATAAGTAAGATCATAAGCTACAAAAACATTTAATAACACATTTTTGTTATCAACCAAGCCAGATTCTTCCCAGCTATATATGTAGCTTCTTAGGACCCTTCGAAAAGTTTTTCTGCCTGTTGCAAAACCAATTCCGACTTTTATTTTTTGTTGCATTTGCGTCCCCTCTTTTCATCTGCTTCATGGACAATTTATAATTTCAAGAC
>CAYTOV010000091.1:0-5665 GCA_964439485.1 uncultured Acidaminococcales bacterium
ACTTTAGCTGTTACTTTAGCGCCTTCAACAACCGGCTTGCCGATTTTAATATCGCTATCAGAAACAACAGTCAAAACTTGGTCAAAAACTACTTCTTCGCCTTCAGCAGCAGTCAATTTCTCGATTGAAACGACATCGCCTTCGCTGACGCGGTATTGTTTACCACCAGTTTGGATAATTGCGTACATGAATTGCACCTCCCTCTTCTAATACTCGCCAAATACGGTACTCCTGCTTAAGAGGAGTTTTGAAACCTCTTCGTGCGGTCGGAGACAGACCTATACAGTCTATACTAAGCTAATTTACCACAGCAGACATCATTTGTCAAGAGCGGTATTGTCCAGAATAGCGAAAGCTTCCACATGCAGCCTTTCATCTGCCTCTACCAAAATGCTGCAGGAAAATTCGCGTTCCATATGTTTGACATCATGCTTGATCAGCCATTCGGCAACCAAGGGATGCACCTGTATCAGTACATTCTTGGCCGCCATGCGTTTACTCATCAGCTGACGCAAGCGCCTTCTGATCTCTACACTGATGGTTTCGGGTGATTGCACACGCCCGCTGCCCTGACAAGTCGGACAGGTATTATACAATACAGTAGATAAATTCTGACGCGCCTTTTTTCTGGTAATCTCAACCAGATTAAGTACAGTAATATCCTGTACTTTCGGTTTCATCTTATCGTCTGCCAAAACACTGTTCAACAGAGCAATAATTTCTTTTTGGTTTTCCTCAGAATGCATATCAATGAAATCCACGACTATGATGCCGCCTATATCACGCAAGCGCAATTGTCTCGCTATCTCAGCAGCAGCCTGTCGGTTGATCTGCATAACAGTATCTTCCAAATTAACATTGCCGCTGAATTTGCCGCTGTTAACATCAATGACCGTCATGGCCTCAGTATAATCAATAACCAGGTAGCCGCCGCAGTCCAGCCAGACCTTGCGATCAGAAATGCCTGCAATCTGGTCATTTAATTGGTAATAAGCGAAAACATCGTCTTTGCTTTCGTGCAACACCAATTTTGTCGGCAAAACGCTGCCCATATCGCTCAAAAGTTCGCAAACCCGCTTATAGACAACGGCATCATCCAAAATTATCTTATCAACTTGTTCAGTCAGATAATCACGTACTATCCTGACTGATAAATCAAGCTCCCGATACAAATGCAGCGGTGCCTGTCCGTGCTGTGCCCTCGCACTTATAACCTGCCAGGTTGCCAAGAGCTGCCTGATATCCGCCAGCAATAGTTCGTCAGGTACGCCTTCAGCTAAAGTACGTATGACGAAACCTAGACCTTCAGGTTTGTGCGCAGCCACGAGCGACTTAAGTCTCTGCTTTTCATCCTTATTGCTTATCTTGTGGGAAATGCCGATATAATCTGAAGCAGGAAGCAGGACGGCATACCTGCCCGGCAGAGCAATTTCTCTGACAACTGTAGGCCCTTTGGTACCTCTGGCATCTTTGGTTACCTGCACCAATACCGATTGTCCTTCAGTGACATCTGAGTTTTCACCCAAAAAAAGAAAAGCGTTTTGTTCACGGCCGATATCGACAAAGGCTGCCTGAATACCGCGCACTACATTTTTAACTTTTCCTTTGAAGACACTGCCGACCATATGCTGCTCACTATTGCGTTCGACAACATATTCCATCAGCTTACCTTCTTCTGCCAGTGCCATGCGCGTTTCTTCCGGCGTCGCACTGATAATGATTGTTTTCGGCATGGCTCTCCCCCACTTTCCATTAATTCAACTAAGCAATGTATTCAGGTTTCAAAAGAGACTTCTTTTTGCCCTCTTCATCAACCGCGTATAAGTCAGTTCTTAATATATCTGCCTTTTCAACCAACAAAGGCATCTCAAAGGAATCCCTTAGTACCACAAGAAGCTCCGCCGCTTTCATGCTGCCTGTCGGTGTAATTTTGCAGGAAAACGCCAACTGTAAGTCGTCGCCCGAGCACTCAGCTTCCAGATGGTCAATAAAATTCTTTACTTCGATTTCTTTTGTCTTGCCTCTGCCTTTGGGTACAGGTTTTTGGAATAAGACGCTTTCCGCCTCATTAAAACGTTCCACAATAGCCTGGCAATCACAGTACTTGCAAGGAACAACTACCCTGTAATCAGCTCCTCCTGCTTGCGCCATCAGCTTATCTGCTTTGGTATCAGCCAGGTCAGCCGCTAAAATACGTATGCCTGTTGGCAGGTTAACTGCTAGTTTTTTGATTGTAGCTGGCAAATCTATTTCTTCGCCAAGCTCAATTTCCACGAATTCCGCTTCACTGGTCACGCCAACGCCCAAAGCTGAAGCCAAAGAAAATTTCATATGAGGATTAAAACCTTCCGAATAAGCAACCGGCAGTTTAGCTCTTCTGATTGCTCTCTCGATGGTACGAACGTACTCCAGATGTGATATAAAACGAATGCCGGCATCTTTTGTTATCTTAATTCTTAGCTTCATCATGACCCTGTTCTTTCCAATCTATGATTTTGACATCAAGAGTCGGACAGACACCGCAGCCGCTGCATTTGCCATGGCGACAGTCCTCCGTCAATTCTTCACGCATAGATTTTTGATATTCATTCCACAAGAATGCCCTGCTCACAGCAGGCTGGATATGTTCCCAAGGGAAAATCTCATCCATTTCTCTATCCCTATTAGCATAGAAAGCTTTGTCGAGGCCGCAGTCACTGATTGCTTCCAGCCATCTGCTGTAGGAGAAGTGCTCAGACCAGCCATCAAATTTGGCGCCTCTCTGCCATGCGAGATAAAGAGCCTTGCCCAGGCGACGGTCGCCGCGGGCGAAAACGCCTTCTATGACACTGGTTACTGAATCATGATATTGATAAGTTATATTTTTGACCTTCAAGGCATCTTTCAACAACATCTGTTTGCGTCTGATTTCATCGATTGTATCCTGACCCTTCCATTGGAACGGTGTATATGGTTTAGGTACAAAAGACGAAACGCTGACGGTAACTTTAGCGCCTCTGTGTCCTGTAACCTGAAAATATTTGTACTGAACATCTTTGGCGAGTTGAGCAATAGCCAAAATGTCTTCATCGGTTTCACCAGGCAAACCTATCATGAAGTAAAGTTTGACGGTTGACCAACCTGACTCGAAGGCAGCGCCAACAGCGTTCATCAGGTCTTCTTCTGTGACGCCCTTATTGATAACATTGCGCATTCTTTGACTGCCAGCCTCTGGAGCAAAAGTCAAACCACTTTTGCGTACAGCCTGTACCTCTTTGGCCAAAGCGACCGAGAAGCTGTCAACACGCAAGGAAGGCAGAGAAATGCTTACTTTTTCTTCTTTGAGTTCTGTAATCAGGTCATGAATAAGCGGTGCCAGGCAGGAATAGTCGGCAGTGCTAAGTGATACCAGGGAAATCTCATTGTACCCTGTATTATCAACAAGTTCGCGTGCCAACTGTTTCAGCAGTTCCGGCTTTCTTTCCCTGACAGGACGGTAAACCATGCCAGCGTGGCAGAAACGGCAGCCGCGGGTACAGCCCCTGAAGACCTCCAGCATAATACGGTCATGCACGATTTCACCAAAAGGCACTATCGGTGCGGTTGGAAAAGAAATCGTGTTCATGTCTTTGACCACACGTTTTTTGACAGTTGCCGGTGCTAAGGAATTATTGGTTGTCACCTTTGCTACTTTGCCATCCGGTAGATATTCAACATTATAGAAAGCTGGTACATAAATACCATCAATAAGTACGGCACGGTTCAAAAATTCGCTGCGGCCGCCAGGCATGCCTTCGCTTTGCCATTGTTTGTAAGCATTCATCAGCTCAACCATGATTTCTTCACCCTCGCCGATGATAAAGAAATCTACGAAATCCGCCAAAGGCTCAGGATTATATACGCAAGGGCCGCCGGCAATGACAAACGGATCATCATTGGTGCGCTCTTTGCTGAAAACTGGAACTTGCCCAAGATCAAGCATATTAAGAATATTGGTATAAGACAATTCATACTGCAGCGTGAAGCCGACAAAATCAAAATCTCTGAGAGTTTTGCCTGTCTCCTGCGACGTCAGCGGCAGAGCGTTTTCACGCATCTTAGCTTCCATGTCAACCCAGGGAGCATAAACGCGTTCGGCCGCAACTCCCTCTTCTTGATTAAGAATATGATAAAGAATCTTGAAGCCCAGGTAACTCATGCCTACTTCATAAATATCCGGGAAAGCGAGCACGATTGAGACCTTTGTCTCTTCTGCATCTTTGACGATGCTGCCGAATTCGCTGCCGGTATAACGGGCTGGTTTCTGTACCTGGCTGAGTATGTCGATGGGAAATTGTTTAGTCATATATTTCTCCTTACTTAAAAGTCAGCTTTTGCTGACGCATATTTATGTTAAGCAATAAACCAATTAAAACCATATTCGTTGTCAACGAACTTACGCCGTAGCTCATAAAGGGCAAAGGCACACCGGTAACAGGCATAATTCCTGCCGTCATACCTACATTGACCAAAACATGGAAGACAAACATGGATACTATGCCTGTCGCCAATAGGGTGCCAAAATCATCTGTGGCATTCATCGCTATATTGAGACCACGATAGATTACCACAAGATAAAGAAGCAGAATTATCGTTGTACCAATAAAGCCGAATTCTTCACCAGCAACTGCAAAAATAAAGTCGGTATGATTTTCCGGCAGAAAGTCCAGCTGACTCTGGGTTCCCGAAAATAAGCCCTTGCCTGCCAGCATACCGGAACCAATCGCAATCATCGACTGAATAACGTGATAACCTGCTCCTTGCGGCTCTAATCCAGGATCGAGAAATACTTTTAATCTCATCTTCTGGTAATCATGCAGCACCATCCATAATAGAGGTGCTGAAACAATTCCTATGCCAAGCAAACGCGCAAAAAATTTCTTTTTAAACCCGCAGATTATCATAAGTCCCAGTAAGATAGCTGCAAAAACCAGAGCCGTGCCAAGATCAGGCTGCTTCATTACTAACAGGAATGGAACCAGCACGTAACCGAAAACCGGAAGCCAGCTCCAGAAAGAATCAAGATCATCCAGTCGCGTATTAATAAAGGCCGAAAGAGCCACTATCATAATAATCTTGGAAAACTCGCTTGGCTGAATGCTAACCGGGCCTATCTGAATCCAACGTTGGGCACCGAGCGCCGAATGACCAAGAAACATTACTGCGAGCAACATTACTAGATTGAAGATATAAAGTCTTTTAGACATATCTTCCAATAAACGGTAATCAAAGCGCAAAGAAAAGAAGATGAATAATAAGTTAAGCACAGCGAACATGCTCTGACGCTGCACATACCAGTAGCGATCTTCCGATGCAAGATTGATGTGGGTTGCACTGCCAATCAAAGTAATTCCTATGGCTGTAAGCGCCAAAACAGCGAACAGCAGGACATAGTCCAATCTTTTCAGTATTCTGCCTAATTCCATTTTTAACCTTCCTACTGCTTTTTCTGAGTATTGACGATTGCTGGTTGCTTAGGCGGGAAAACATATTCGAAGATCCGCTGTACAATAGGCGCAGCAGATACAGAGCCAAAGCCGCCCTGGTCAATAACTGCAACTACAACCAGATTTGGGTTGTCGGCAGGAGCATAGCCAACAAACAAGCCATGATCCTTACCATGAGGATTTTCTGCCGTACCGGTCTT
>CAYTOV010000092.1:0-3077 GCA_964439485.1 uncultured Acidaminococcales bacterium
GTTGTCGACATGACAAAAGAAGATTTGTTTGCTGTTATCGAACAGCAAGCCAAAGATGGTGCTGATTTCATGACCATTCACTGCGGCATCAATCGCAACGTACTGAAGGCGCTGCTTACTGAAGGCCGCGTAATGGATGTCGTCAGCCGCGGCGGTTCTTTTATTACCGGCTGGATGCTCCACAATGATCAGGAAAACCCTCTCTATGAATACTACGATGAAATTCTTGATATCTGTGCCAAATACGATGTTGTTATCAGTCTTGGCGACGGCTTAAGACCAGGCTGCCTTGCCGATGCCACGGACAGAGCACAAATACAAGAGCTGATCAATCTTGGCGAATTAACTGATCGCGCCTGGGCAAAAGGCGTACAAGTCATGGTGGAAGGCCCTGGTCATGTACCATACAATCAGATTGCAGCTAATATCCAATTGCAGAAAAGTCTCTGCAAAAATGCTCCTTTCTACGTACTTGGACCACTAGTAACTGATGTCGCTCCAGGTTATGACCACATTACCTCAGCCATCGGTGGAACTCTGGCCGGTGCTGCCGGTGCTGATTTCCTCTGTTATGTCACCCCTGCTGAACATCTCGGTTTGCCTGACATCAATGACGTTCGTGAAGGTGTAATTGCCACACGTATCGCCGCTCATGCCGCCGATATAGCCAAAGGTGTTCCCGGCGCCCTTGAATGGGATTTAAAAATGGCGAAAGCCCGCAAAGAACTTAACTGGCCGGAACAAATAAAACTAGCTATCGATCCAATCAAAGCACAGCGTTATCGCACTGAAAAAAATAAAGCCGATGACGAAGCCTGCTCCATGTGCGGTGACTATTGTGCCGTAAAAATCGTAGAAGAATATTTACAGGCAGCACGCAAAAAGAATTAAATAATTAGTACCAGAAATAGCAAAAGCATATATGCCTTAAGGCATATATGCTTTTTTGTCATCACTTAGTCTTAGTTTTCTGTCCCGAGCTTAACAAACTGGTATCACGTACGAGCGGATCTGTCAGATCCATGTGCCCGTTCAGGCTGACTACTTTTTTGCCTTCTACAAGTATCTGTACTTTTTTAATTTCCGGGAATTCCGTCAAGGTATTGACGATTGCGCCCGTAACCATTAATTCATTATAAGAACCGCCGCCCAGTTTTTTGATATCCTTACTGAAATCAGCTGAGGCAACGCCGTCCTTAATGCTCAAGCCAAGAACCTTGGTATCAGCTGGTAAAACGTTGACCAGCTTACTATCCTGCGGTTTCGTTTCTATTAATGTACGCAATGCATTTTCCGCAGGTGATTTGCCATTATCTTTGATTGTGTATTTTTCCGGCACCAGGTAACCCTGTCCTTCACCTGTAACCCTGTATACTACAAAACTTTGTTCCTTAACTACTGGTTGAGTAACTGGTTTTTCCTCTGTTTTCGGCGTAGTACAGCCGCTCGCTAAAAAACATAAGATCAAAAGCGGTGCTAAAAGCAACTTATACCACTTCATCATTGATCACCCCCGGTTGCTGCAAAATAATCTTCTATACCGTCGGCAATCGCTTTCGCCATTTTGTTTTGGAACCAGTTGCTGCGGAGAAGTTTTTCCTCTTTTTGGTTACTGAGAAAGGCCGTCTCAATCAAAACCGTTGGCATGCTGCTTCTTTTATTTACATAGAAGTTAGCTTGGCGCACACCTAAATCATCAAGGGCGAATTTTTTGGTCAAATCGTCCTGAATAGCTGCGGCCGCAATTTTGTCGTAATCAGTTTTGGGGAAGAAATAGGAGGAGATACCACCTACATTAGGATTCGTTGAAGCATTGCAATGGATACTGACAAACAAATCGGCGTCATTCGTCTGAGCAACATCAACACGAGACTGAAGTTCCTGTGCATCGGTAGCATCTGGGCCATAAACATCTTTATCATTCGTGCGCGTCATTGAAACCTGTGCGCCCTTATCCAGTAAGTAATCTCGTACTTTCATCGATATCTTTAAAGTAATATCCTTTTCTTTCGTTCCCTGTTTACCAATTGCTCCCGGATCAGTACCGCCATGTCCAGGGTCAAGAGTAATCATTTTTCCCTTAATGCCGCCACCTATTTCAAATGTTGGTTTCGTTGGCGTACTAGGTATAACCGCCTCCGTACCACTTACTGGCGTAAAATTAATATTGCTGCTGGCAATGTCAATGACGATTCTGTCAGGTCTCTTCGTGACAGGATCTTTCTTTAAAACAAAAATTTTATAGTCACTGCTTGCCAATTTGCGTGTTAAGGGCAGCTGCAGCACTGTTTTTTCTCCCGTGGCCTGCAACTCGACATGGTCAACAGTATCACTTTTAACCTTATAGTCCTTCGAAACGTAAGGTTTCAATCCTCCTCCGACCGAAACCATCAGTGAATCGTCATTAAGTACAGCCTGGGCATCCGTCGGTCCGGTACAGTCCAGAACCACCCGGAACACATTTTCCTTGCTCACCCCCCAATGTAGGGCAGTAATTTCTGTTCCTGACGCTTCTGCTATCATATTCAAAGCAAAACTAAACAAACAAACCAGCAAAATCAAAAGCTTTCTTAGCAATTCGGACTCACCTCTTTTCGAACTTTATGTACCTAGATTCTAACACCGGTCAGCGCACTTGTAAATAAATCAGGCCTGCTGCAGCAGCTCGCGCAAAAGGTTTTCTGTCTGTTTCAGAGCTTTTTGCGTAGCTTTACCATCTTTTTTGAGATTTATGGAGAGCACATCACCTTCCTGCAGTCCTTCCGGTAATAATTCGCGTGGCCAATTAATGCTCGTGCCATCTTCGCCATAAAGTAACACAGCCTTTGTTCCTTCGAACCTGTCAATTGTTACTTCGATTTTCATCATTCTTCCTCCACCTTTTGTCTGGCGCGCGGCAAATTTTCACTGATCTGGCCGGCAGCCAAACCTATTTTACCGTTTTCCGCAGCTAAATCACCAGCTAAACCATGAAGATAAACCCCGAGGACCGCTGCCTCCGCAGCAGAAAGACCCTGTCCGAGCAGAGCAGCAATTATGCCCGTCAGGACATCACCACTGCCGCCGGTTGCCATGCC
>CAYTOV010000092.1:3177-5530 GCA_964439485.1 uncultured Acidaminococcales bacterium
GTCAGCAGCGTTACTAAACCGGCTCCTGCCTTCACAGCAGCGTAACTGCAAAGAGCTGCAGCTCCTGTAAAACCTGGAGACCCTGCTAAAACCGCGACGCGCCCTGCCATTCCTTTGTGAGCGTTACCGTGCCTGAGCGGCAGCTTTGTTTTAGCCAAACTTTGCGTTATCAACTCATTTTTGCTATTTGCCTCAGCAAGAAGCATTGCCGGAATACCAATCTCCGCCACCATAATTTCGCCCGCATGTTCAGCTCCCGGATACAAATACAAGCCGGGCTTCGGTGCCGCGAGTGTCACAGTAACGTCAGCATTAACCGCCCCTTGAGCCGCTTTCCCTGTATCAGGCTCAACACCGCTCGGAAGATCAATAGCTAAAACAGGTGCGGCCAGGCTATTAATTAATTCTGCGGCACGAGCATAATCAGGACTGAGCTCACCGCGAAAACCCGTACCCAACAAACCATCAATAACGAGATCTGCCAATTCTCCGGCAATCGCCGCCTTGTCCCAATCCTGTTCTGTACATAAAGTAAATAGGAATGGATGGCATTTTTCGAGCACTTCTAACTGCACAAGTGCATCGCCGCTGTAGGCAGTCGGTTCCGCAAGTAAAATCACAGTAACCTGAGCACCCCTATCTAGCAATGTCCTTGCCGCTACAAAGCCATCGCCGCCATTATTTCCTTTACCGGCAAATACAACTATCCTCTTATTGCTGCAACCCTCCAGTATGCTTTCTGCGGTAGCAGCCACGGCACGCCCTGCATTTTCCATCAAAAGCAATCCCGGCAACCCAAATTCCTTTGTAGTAGCAGCATCAATCTGCTTCATTTCTTCAACTGAAAACAACTTCATATCTTATCACCTTCCAGAATAACTTGAGCTAATCCATATTCTTTGGTATGGCTTAGCGACACATGCAAATATTTACAACCTAAATCTTTAGCCCTTGCCTGAAAATTACCTGTGAGTTTTATTGCCGGTTTGCCCAGTTCATCATTAGTTATTTCCACGTCCTTCATGCTTGCGCTGCGAAAGCCGGTGCCAAGAGCTTTGGCCGCAGCCTCCTTAGCAGCAAAGCGGGCAGCAAAACTCATCGCTTGTTGTTTTCCACGTGCCTGGCAGTATTCAATTTCTGCCGTCGTGTAGACCTTTTGGACAAAGCGAGGATTTTCAATTGCTTTCTTTATTCTTGCGACCTCAACAAGATCGCATCCTATGCCAATAATCACTTTAATCATTCCCTTGTTTGCCTTTGATTGTTTTACAACAAATCTACCCATTTTCTATTATTCTCTTTTTTTTCTTAAATACCTGCCTGTTGAGCATTGGCACCGGCTTGCCTTGCTGTCTTCCCGTCAGAGGCATTGTTTCCGGGGAATCCGCCCTATTAATAAGCTTATAGCCAGTATTCATGGGGTTCACAAGAAAAACAAAAGTTGCCGTCGACAGCACCGGAGTCCATCTGACGGCAACTAATTTTTTATGATATTTTTGTGAACTTATTGAGGCTTACTGCCCTCTGTTTCATAAGGCCAACCGCTCATACCGCCCTCAAGGCTTTGCACGTTTTCATAACCAAGAGCTCGCATAATAGTTTCGGCCTCGTAGCCGCGTAAGTCAATCTGGCAGGAACAAATCAGGTTAGCCTTCTTATCAGTGAATACTTTTTCAGCTTCACTGCGCAGGCTTCCCAAAGGCAAATTCACAATATTGGCGCAGCCTGCTATTCTATTGGTCGCAAACTCACCCGTTGTCCGTACATCAACCAAGGTGTAGGACGGATCACCTTTAATTTTTTGAAAGTCCTTCGGATTAATGCTGCGTAAGTGTCCAGCCAATTTGTTCATCAATACGTTGGCAGCAGTAGAAACATTATCAATTGGACCGTTAAACGGTGGAGCGTAACCATAATCGATGTTGCTGAGGTCTTCGACCTTGGCACCAAAAGCCATTGCCGTCGCAATAGCATCAATGCGTTTATCCACACCGCCTGTACCAACAGCCTGTGCGCCGATTACCCGATGTGAGCCGACTTCTGCCATTAGTTTCAATATTAAGCGGTTGGCACCCGGCATATAACCCAAGCGGTCAAAGCCTGGCACGACAACAGTTTCGAACTCGATACCTGCCTTTTTCGCGCTGGTTTCATTTAACCCTGTGCTGCCTGCCTGCCAGTTCAGGACCTGGCAGATACCAGTATTCAGAATGCCAGGATATTTTATTTTCTCACCGGCAATATTATCGGCAATAACACGACCGTGCTTGTTAGCTGTGGAGCCCATCGGGGTAAACAATTTAGCTTTGCTGATAAGATTGGTATTTTCAGCGCAGTCGCCGCCAGCGTAAAT
>CAYTOV010000093.1:0-5517 GCA_964439485.1 uncultured Acidaminococcales bacterium
CCCTATTACCAATTTTAGCTTTGCCTGTGACCGGTGACAATTCTCCCAAGATAGTTTTAAGAAGCGTGGTTTTGCCCGCACCATTAGGTCCAAGCAGTGCAGTCTTCTCACCTTTGCGCAGTACAAGATTAATATCTTTTAGCAAAACATTTTCGCCATAGCCTACAGACAGCTCTTCCAAAACCAGCACTCTTTCCGCCGATTCCGGTGCAGGCGGCAATCTTAGTTCAAATTCTTCAATACGCTCAGGGCCTTCAATTCGCTCCAGCCTGTTTAATTGTGATTGTCGTCCTCGTGCCATCTTGCTTTTTATACCAGCTTTAAACCGGCGTATATAGGCTTCAGTTCGTGCAATGTATTCCTGCTGGGCCTCATACGCGGCCTCCATGGTTGCCATCTGAATTTCCTTTTGTGCCAGATACTGATCATAATTGCCTTTAAAATTCTGCAAGTGGCCGCCTTCCATTTCCATTACCCTGCCAACAACATTATTTAGGAAAAAACGGTCATGACTGACAATCAAAACGCCGCCTTTAAAATTACGTAAATAACCTTCCAGCCATTCTGTCATTCTGATATCAAGATGATTTGTCGGTTCGTCCAAAATCAGGAGATCAGGTTCTTTGACAAGAGCCGCTGCCAATAAAATTCTGGTTTTCTGACCGCCTGAAAAGTTCTCAGCCGGCTTATCCCATTCATTTTCCGCAAAACCCAGCCCATGCAGAACTATCTTGATTCTGTTCTCATAATTATAGCCGTCAGCGTGTTCATAGATATTAGAAACTCTTGCATAGTCAGCCAGAAGAGAATCAAGCTCATCACCCTTTGCTGAAGCAACTTGTTTTTCCAATTCTGCCATTTTTTGCCGTAATTCGAGAATATCTTTACCTGCGTTTACCAAAAATTGCCAGAGCGTGCCTTCGCCGATACCTTGAAAGCCTTGTTGGACATAACCAATCCTGAGACCTGGTTCAAACTTAATATAACCACCGTCTACCGTCTCCGGTGCTAATAAACACCTGAGCAACGTGGTTTTACCGCCGCCGTTAACGCCGACCAGACCGACCTTTTCGCCCTGATCAAGCATGAAACTGACATCCTTAAAAATTTCATGAATGCCAAAACTTTTTGCTATATTTTCAACTACTAATTGCATCTATAATCAATCCCTTATTTTCTTTACCTTAAATTCACCAGCAAACATATATTAAGGCTGCCTGAAAAGGTTTCCGCCTTTTCGGGCAGCCCGCCATTTGCTTTACTACTCTTCATAACCTTGCGGATGATCTTTGTGCCATTGCCATGCCGAGTCAATAACTTCCTCAATTGCACTGTGCGTTGGCTTCCAGCCAAGTTCCTCACTTATTTTTTTTGAGGAAGCAATCAGTACAGCCGGGTCACCCTGTCTTCTTTTTTCTTCCGACACAGCAAAATCAACATCGGTAACCTTTTTGGCAGTTTCAATGATTTCTCTGACACTGAAACCTTTTTCGGAGCCAAGATTGTATACCTTGCTCGAGCCGCCGTCAAGAAGATGTTTGAGCGCCAATACATGAGCGACAGCAAGGTCGGCAACATGAATATAATCACGAACACAGGTACCATCAGGAGTCGGATAGTCAGTGCCAAAAATTGACACGCTGTTTCTGATTTTCAAAGCTGTCTTTAAAACTATCGGGATCAAATGCGTTTCCGGGCGGTGATCTTCACCAATTTTACCAGATGCAGAAGCTCCGGCCGCATTGAAATACCTGAGTGCAACATAGCGCAAGTCATACGCCATGTCATAATCAGCCAGCATGGTCTCAATCATCAGTTTAGTCCTGCCGTAAACATTAGTCGGGCAGACCGTAAATTCTTCCTCAATCGGCCATTTCTCAGGTTCGCCGTAAACAGCAGCCGTGGAAGAAAATACAATTGTGTCAACGCCTGCTTTGCGCATCGCATCAAGAAGGCTGAGACTGCCAGCCACATTGTTATAATAATATCGACCAGGATTTTCCATGGATTCACCAACAAGACTGCTGGCAGCAAAATGCATGACTGCATCAATCTCATATTCCCCCATGATATGTTCAAGAAAATCCAAATCATGGATATCACCATTAATCAGCAGGACATCCTCCGGCACAGCATCAGCATGCCCGGTAGAAAGATTATCGTAGACAATCGGTACAAAGCCGCTATTTTTTAACTCTTCAACTACATGAGAACCGATATAACCGGCTCCGCCTGTTACTAATACATTCATTATTTATGCCTCCTCAGGCTTCTTCGCCGCCAATAATTTCCAATAATTCCTGCGTTTTTTCTGCTAAAAGCTTCTTATCAGCGCGAGTTTCGACATTCAGACGCACGACAGGTTCCGTATTGGAGATACGAACATTAAAGCGCCACTTTTCATAATCAACGGTCAAACCATCCAAGTGATCAACCTTACCACTTGCAGCATATTTACTTTCAACTTTTGCGAGCACGGCTGCAGAGTCTTCAACCTTGCGATTGATCTCTCCGCTGCACGGGAACATTTCCATGCGTTCTTCAACCAGCGAAGACAAGGTCCTGCCGGTAACGCATAGATATTCTGCAACCAATAGCCAAGGTATCATGCCGCTGTCGCAATAGGAGAAATCACGGAAGTAATGATGAGCAGACATCTCGCCGCCATAGATAATACCATTGGCTCGCATGCATTCCTTCATAAAAGCGTGTCCACTGCGGCATCTTATTGCTTCTCCGCCCAGGCGCTCTACAATCTCCAAGGTATTCCAGGTCAAACGAGGGTCATACATGATTTTCTCGCCAGGATATTTTTTCAAGAAAATTTCTGCTAAGAGACCCACAATATAGTAGCCTTCAATAAAGTCTGCCTTTTCATCAAACAAGAAACAGCGATCGAAATCTCCGTCCCAGGCGATGCCAAGGCCAGCCTTGTTTTCTCTTACAGCTTTGGCTGTAACTTCCCTGTTTCTGACGAGCAACGGATTTGGCACGCCATTAGGGAAAGTGCCGTCAGGTGTTGCGTTAATTTTTACAAAATCGAAAGGCAGGTGTTTCTCTAGCTGCTTCAAGGCAATATCCGCACCGCCATTACCGGGATTTGCTACAATCTGCATCGGTTTCAAGGCATCTAATTTGATATAGCTCAGCAAATGTTCAATATAAGCCGGCATGATATCAACTTTGCGTACAGTTCCAGCTTGCTTATCCAGATAAATACCACGTGGCAGGTCAGATTTTACAACCATGTCCGCTATATCCATCAAGCCTGTTTCTGAAGAAACAGGACGCGCTCCTCTGCGTACCAGCTTCATACCATTATAATTAGCGGGATTATGGCTGGCTGTAACCATGATGCCGCCATCTGCTTTCAAATTGGCTGTGGCAAAATAAACCATCTCCGTGCCACACTCGCCAATATCAATTACATTAGCACCACCGTGGCACAGCCCTTCTGACAACGCTTCTAAAAGACTTGTGCCCGTTGTCCTTATATCGCGCCCAACTACGACCTCCCTTGCTCCGTACATGACAGCAAAAATTCTGCCGACAAGATAGGCCATCTCTTCGTTGACTTCAGAGGGCACTATGCCCCTGATATCATAAGCTTTAAATGCATTCTTATTCAACATTAAGCAAATCTCCTTATGCAATTTCCGATTTTTGTAAAAGACTGTCGTATTACTTTCTACTTTTAAATACAAAAATCCTGCTAAGATAGCAGGATTTTCATCTAACCTTTTCCTATATATGCTTTGTCCCGAGAAATAAATTCCGCTCTTTTTTTGTTTTTTTGCCATAATCGTATATAATTGTAATTATCACATTTAAAAGGACTGATTACGTGAACATTTTTGTAACTTTGATACTTGCAATGGCCGTCATTATAGTAATGTTAAGACGACGTTACCCTATTGGTCCTGCTATTCTTGCCGGCGGAATTTTTATCTGGCTTCTCCAGACGCACGACTTAAGCAATCTCTGGACGGCTGCCTGGCAAACCGCCACCAAAGGACGTACCTACGATCTTCTGCTTGCTCTTTATTTCGTAATGTGTCTGGAAATAGAACTGCGCACCAGTGGTACGCTTGATGGTATGATTGCCGCTTTGCAGCGCCTATTTTCCAGTAAAAAAATTACCTTAGCCATTATGCCTGCTTTTCTTGGCCTTTTACCATCGCTGGGCGGTGCCCGCTTTTCGGCACCAATAGTAGAAATTGCCAGTAAAGGTTCGGATGTTACTGTAGACGAAAAAGCCACCATCAACTTCTGGTTCCGTCATATTTTTGAATATGTTAATCCAATTAATCCAGGCATGATCGTTGCCTGCAGTATCGCTATGATACCAATCAGTTCCTATATAATGCATATAGGCTGGCTGAGCGCCATTGCTCTGGCTCTTGGTTGGTTATTCTGCCTGCAGCCCCTGAAAATCAGTAAACACAATAAAGTAGAAACTTCACCGGAAGAAATCCGCAAAAATATCGCTGATGTTGTTTTGTCTCTTGCCCCTGTAATTGTTAACTTCATTCTTGTGGTTGCCTTTGATTATGGTGCAGCTTCTTCCATGGGTATTGTTGCCATTGGTATGATTTTCTTGCTGCGCAGTACCTATCGTGTTGTCAACGTCAAAGATGTCTTTCTTGGTGCCCTTGATAAAAAGATGATTTTGAATATACTCTGTATCCTCTATTTTATTCAGTTGTTGACTGTCACCGGTACTCTTGACGCTGTCGTTACTGCGTTTCAAGCCTCGCCCTTGCCTGTTCCAGCCGTAATTGCCTGCGTATCGCTCGTAATCGGGATTCTTACTGGTCTTTCCCAAGGCCATGCGGCGATTGTCCTTCCGGTAGTCGCTGCCGTTGCACCTGGTGATCTTAGTCTGATAGGTATTGCAATGGTTTTCGGTATCGCTGGGCAAATGATAACGCCTACCCATGTCTGTCTCACAGTTACGCTCGACTATTTTAAGGCTGATTTCTTTAAAACTTTGCGGCCTGTCGTTGTCATGGAAATATTGTTACTCGCAATTTTTGCCGTTAAAACTTTCCTCTTCAGCTGAAATTGTTTTTAAGCAATAAAAAAACCGCTTCGTTAAGAAGCGGTTTTTATTTTGTAATTATAGGTTTTTTTCAATGCGTTCCATTGCTTCGATCGTGCCTTCGCGGCTGCCGAAAGCAGTAAGTCTCAGATAGCCCTCACCCATTTTGCCGAAACCAGCGCCTGGTGTGCCAACGATAGCTAAGTTCTCTAACAGATAATCGAAAAATTCCCAGGAACCCATGCCATTCGGGCATTGCAGCCAGATGTATGGAGAATGAACTCCACCATAGAATTTAATGCCTTTTTTGGTTAAAGTGTTCATCATGATTTTAGCATTGTCGCGATAGAATTCCAGCATTTTCTGGCATTCTTTCTGTCCTTGTTCGCTGAAAACAGCTTCCGCACCACGCTGAATAATATAAGGAACGCCATTGAATTTGGTTGTTTGACGGCGCAGCCACATTTTATTTACAG
>CAYTOV010000094.1:0-5495 GCA_964439485.1 uncultured Acidaminococcales bacterium
CAGCCGCTTTTGTTATAGAATAAAATAAACTTTGTTAAGATTGTAAATTAATTATAGGGGTGTATATGCATGAGCGAGTATAAGCCTGTTACAAGTGAAGTAATTGAAGCCTTAAAGACTGCTGTTGGCAGTGAATATGTTCTTACCGAACCGGAGAAACTTGACGCCTATAAAACGGACGAAGAAACGAATCCGCATTATTTTCATCTGCCGGAGGCAGTAGTTTTACCAGGCAGCGCAGAAGAGGTTGCTGACGTTGTGAAGCTTGCTAACCAATATAAATTCCCAATCACGGTCAGATCGGCAGGAACGAGTTTAGCTGGCGGTGCCATCCCTGTTTGCGGCGGTATCGTGCTCTTGCTTGAACGCTTGAACAAAATACTCGAAGTGAACCATGATGCTATGTACATGGTGGTGGAAGCTGGTGCACTGACAAAAGAAATTCAGGAAATAGCAAATAAAGAAGGCTTGTTGTATGCAGGAGATCCTTGCAGTGCTGACAGTTGCCTGATCGGCGGCAATATTGCTACCAATGCCGGCGGTAATAAGGCTGTTCGCTATGGCACTACAAGAAATCAGGTTTATGCAGTTGAAGTAGTTACGCCGACAGGCGATATTGTGGAAATGGGCGCACGCTTGCAGAAAAAAACCAGCGGTTATTGCCTGGAACAATTACTGATTGGCAGTGAAGGGACTTTAGGCATTATTACTAAGGCTACATTGAAATTGCAGCCGCTGCCGCCATACCGCTTTGATTTGCTGGCAATTTTCACCGAAGTTGACAAGGCTATTGATATCGTTCCGAAAGTAATTAAAGCCGGCATTACGCCGACTAGCGTGGAATTCATGGATAATAGTTTCGTGCGTTCTACCAATGACTATTGTGAAAGCCGTCTGCCGCATTATGAAGATGGCAACTATGTCATCATTACGGTAGAAACCTTCAGCGAAGATGAACTGGACAGCAAAATGGAAGTGCTGGATACTCTGTGCAGCGAAAATGGTGCTGTTGAAGTGTTGGAAGCGGACGAAAGAGTCTGGAAACTGCGCCGCAGCTGTCAGGAATCGGTACGCATTATCAGTCTCGTCAGCATTACGGACGATTTGGTCGTGCCTTTGGATAAAATTGCGGAGACCATTAAATTCGTCATGGAAACAGGTAAGAAATATCCGTTTAAAGTGATGACTCTTGCTCATGCCGGTGATGGCAATCTGCATTTTGTTCTCTGCAAAGGTGAACTTGCTGATGAGATTTGGGAGAAAGAGGTTGCTAAATTCCATGCTGAGGTTTATGAATATGCATACGGCATTGGCGGACGATTATCAGGTGAACATGGCATCGGCTTTAAAAAACTGGAAGAACTGGAAACATACACTGCTCCAGGTGAATTATTGGTGATGAAAACTATCAAAAAAGCAATGGATCCCAATAACATATTGAATCCGGGAAAACTTTTAAAAATTTAATAGAATTATGCCAGAGCAGTGTTCCAGTGGAACATTGCTCTTTTTTCTATGTAAACATTTTCATGTAAGTGACAATTTTGACCTTTTGGTGTAAAATGAAAAAGCAAGTTTGTTCAACAAAACAATTATATTAGTAGGAGTGTAGAATGGAATGAGTAATTATAATCCTGTCACAGAAGAAGTTATCGCAGCACTTAAAGCTGCTGTAGGTGAAAGCTATGTCTATAGTGATCCCGAGAAGTTGAACCAATATAAGACTGATGAAGAAACTGACGCTCGTTTTCATCATTTGCCGGAAGTAGTTGTTGCTCCCGCTAATACTGAGGAAGTTGCTGCTGTCATGAAGATAGCAAATGAATACGTTATTCCGGTTACTCCGAGAAGTGCCGGCACCAGCGTTTCCTGCGGTGCTATTCCGGTTTGCGGTGGCATCGTGCTTTTAATGGAACGCATGAATAAGATATTGGAAGTTAACGAAGATGCTATGTATATGGTGGTTGAAGCTGGTGCCAGAACAGTAGAGATCCAGGAATTGGCTAACAGCAAAGGCCTTTTGTATGCTGGCGATCCTTGCAGTTCGGATAGCTGCCTGATTGGTGGTAACATTGCTACCAATGCCGGCGGCAATAAAGCAGTTCGCTATGGCACGACCCGTGATCAGGTTTATGCTGTTGAGGTAGTTACACCAACAGGTGATATCGCTAATCTGGGCGCACGTTTGAAGAAAAAATCAACTGGCTATTGCATGGAACAATTGGTTATCGGCAGTGAAGGAACTTTGGGTATCATCACCAAAGCAACCCTGAAACTATTGCCTCTTGCTCCTTATAAATTAGATATTTTGGCAATTTTCACGGATTTAAATAAAGCTATTGATATTGTGCCTGTTTTAATCAAAGCGGGTCTCAATCCGACCAGCGTTGAATTTATGGCCAATGAATTTGTGCGTTCTGCCAGCGATTATTGCGAATTGAAACTGCCTCATTATGAAGATGGCAATTATGTCATTATTACTGTTGAAACCTTTAGTGAAGATGAGCTGGAAACCAAGATGGAGCAGTTAGATGAATTATGTAATGCTAATGGCGCAACTGATGTGCTGGAAGCAGACGACAGGGTTTGGAAGATCCGCCGCAACTGTCTGGAGTCTACACGTGTCCTGAGTTTGGTCAGTTCTTCCGATGACTTGGTTGTACCTGTTGAACAAATTGCTACAACCATTGAACATCTGACAGAGGTAGCAAAAGAGTATCCTTTCAAGGTGTTTACCCTTGCCCATGCCGGTGATGGTAATCTGCACTTTACAATGCTGAAAGGCGATATGAGTGATGAACTGTGGGAAAGCGAATTGGAGCGTTTCCATGCTGAGGCTTATCCTTACATTTACAGCTTAGGCGGCAGACTTTCCGGTGAACATGGTATTGGTGCCAAGAAATTGGCTCCGATGGAAAAGTATACTGATCCTGTTGAAATGCAAATGATGAAGGCTATTAAAAAAGCACTTGATCCGAACAACGTCCTGAATCCGGGCAAAGTATTCAATATGAACTGAAAATAAAAACAACAGGCACCTGCTTGAATAAGCAGGTGCCTGTTGTTTTTATGCTCAATTCAGAGCCAATTGCGATTTTTAAAATTCCTATACAGGAAAAGGGAAATAATACCCATGAAAGTGATGCAAATGGGGTAGCCCCATTGCATACGCAGTTCCGGCATATAGTCGAAATTCATGCCGTAAACGCTGGTTATAAAAGTCAAAGGCATAAAAATCGTAGAAATCAAAGTTAAAGTTTTCATGATTTCATTGGTCCGGATGTTAATGTTTTCTGAATTTATTTCAATTAACATTGTGATTGATTCGCTATACATTTCACAGGATTCTGCCAGCTGCTCAATATGGTCGCTCAGATCAGTCAGGTAAGGGTCGATGCCCGGCAGAAAGTAGTTATCGCGTTTGAAGCGCAGGTCGGAGACGAATCTGCGCATGGGTACGATTATGCGTCGTGCCATGGCGATATCATGTTTAAGGTTAGTCAATTCTTCCTGAGGCGATGTTTCTTCTTTGGCGTTCAAAAGCTTATTTTCTAATCTATCCAAACGCTGATGCAAATGTTCCATAATCGCAAAGTGACCATCAATCAGATTATCCAGCAGCATGTAAAAAACATAGCCTTTATGTGTATTGGGGTATTTGAGATTAAGAACGCGTTCCCGAGCACCGTGAAAACTGTCATTGACTGGTGGTTGTAAGGAAAGCAGATAGTCTGGCCCCAATAGAAGAACAATATGTTCGGAGTGTAAGCGTTTGTGATGTCCGGCAATAATTCTTTTGGTAACTATTAGTAAGCTATCGTCAAAAGTTTCAATTTTGGGCCTGTGTCTGGTATTAATGATATCTTCCTGCAACAGAGAAGGAAGCTGCAAGGTTTCAAACAAAGTATGAATGGAATCATGGTCGGAAAAGCCTTGCACATCAACCCAGAGAACAGTGTTGTCAGCATGTTTTAACATGCTTGCCGTCAAAGTGCCAGTCTCCTGCACCGTTGTGTTTTCGCTGCCAATGGTATAAATAAAAAATTTGGAAGAAATGGCTTCTTTCACACCTACTGGGACAAAAGAACCCGGGGGCATACCTGTTTTCTCTGAAATGTTTTCAACCACACGTTGCATACCTTGACCTCCTCACAACCAATTCATCTCTATTGTACCCTGTTAGTCAGCTGGGTTCAAGTCGAATTAAAGAGTGCTCAGATCAAAAGGAGTATCTTGATAAACGTAGTAATTGAGCCAGTTGTAAAACAGAAGGTTTGCGGTACTGCGCCATCTGACAACGGGCGTCTGTGAAGTGTCATTATCAGGATAGTAATTAACTGGTATATCGGGGTTTAAACCTTTGTCATAATCACGGTCATATTCTGCTTTGAGCGTGAGTGGGTCATATTCAGGATGCCCGCAGATGAAAAACTTGCGGCCGAGTTGGTCGGCTACGGCAAGAACACCGGCTTCTGGTGATTCGGAAAGGATGGTAAGTTCTTTGTGCTGCAAAATATCTTCGCGGCGCACTTCTGTATGTCGGGAATGCGGTACGAAAAATACATCGTCAAACCCGCGAAAAAGTTTATCAGGATGAGTATGGTTCAGCGTATGGGGAAAAACGCCAAATGTTTTGCGCGGTAAATCATATTTGGGCACGCCGTAATGGTAGTGAAGACCAGCTTGTGCGGCCCAACAGATGTAAAGCGTCGAATAGACATGTGTTTTGCTCCATTCGAGAATTTCGGCAAATTCCTGCCAATAGTCAACTTCTTCAAACGCCATTTGTTCTACAGGCGCTCCCGTGATGATCATACCGTCGTAGCGGCGATCGCGAATGTCGGCAAAAGATTCATAAAACTTGATTAAATGTTCAGGGGAAGTATTTGTTGGCGTGTAGGAAGTGGTGCAAAGAAAATCAATTTCAACTTGTATTGGCGTGTTGCTGAGCAAACGCAAAAACTGCGTTTCAGTAATTATTTTGGTTGGCATCAGATTGAGCAGCAGAATTTTTAAGGGTCTTATATCTTGAGCTTCTGCGCGTTCTTCCGGCATAATGAAGATATTTTCCTGCTCTAAAATGCTTTTGGCAGGTAGGTCGTTATTTATTCTTATTGGCATAATAGTATCCTCCGAGCATTAATATCGTATTATTTTGATGCTGCGAGTGCTTGCGTCAGGTCTTCAATTAAATCTTCAGCATTTTCGATGCCAATTGAAAGACGGATCAAGTCATCGGGCACACCAGCCTGCTGACGTTGTTCCGTTGTCAGCTGTGAATGCGTTGTGCTGGCCGGATGAATCACCAGAGATTTGGCATCGCCGACATTGGCAAGCAAGGAAAAGAGCTTTAGTGAATCAATGAATTTTTTGCCTGCTGCCAAGCCGCCTTTAATGCCGAAGGTAAAAATTGCCCCGGCACCTTTTGGCAGATACTTTTGCGCTTTTTCATAATCTGGGTGGCTGGCGAGACCAGGATAGCTGACCCAGGAAAC
>CAYTOV010000095.1:0-5300 GCA_964439485.1 uncultured Acidaminococcales bacterium
AAATATAAACTCATGCTTTTTCTCCTGCAACTCTCAGTGTAAGTTCAGCGACACGCCTGACGGCGCCTGGTTCGCCCAACCGTTTTTTGACGTCATCCAAATCGGCCAATGCTTGCGCATGCGCGGCCGGTTCCAATAAATGCAATACTTCTGCAGCCATCTTGGCTGGCGTAGCATCTTCCTGCAATAACTCCGGCAAAATATGACGGCCGGCAACAATATTAGGCAGGCCTATATCAGCAATATTCAATAAGCGTCTGACAATAAAGGCCGTCAGCGGCGCTGTTTTATAAACAATGACGCTAGGCAGCCTGCAAAGGGCTGCTTCCAGTGTTACAGTCCCACTGGCCGCTAAAGCTACATCGGCGACACCCATTACGTCGTAGTTATTACCTTCTGTGATGCTCACATGTATGCCCGCGCGATTTATTTCTTCTTCCAGCATCACCCGCGGTATTGTACCGGCGCGCGGCATAACGAATTCCAGGGCAGGATTAGCTTTGACCATTATTTTGGCTGCTTCGAGCATAGACGGTAAAAGGCGCTGAATCTCCTGCAGACGGCTGCCCGGTAAAAGTAATACCAACGGCCTGCCTTCATGCTTGCCAGCTTTAGCAACCGCCTCAGCCACGGGCAAACTTGGCTGTACTATATCCACTAGCGGATGCCCCATAAATTCTACATCTGCGCCGGCTTCTTTATAAACTTCATACTCAAAAGGGAAAATAGCCGCTACCTTGTTCACAAGTTTTGCCACATTTTTGGCACGACCTTTGCGCCAGGCCCAAGCCGAAGGTGCAATAAAGGAAATCACCGGTATTCCCTTGGCACGCGCCACTTTAGCCAACCGCATATTAAACCCGGGATAGTCTATAGTAACAAGACAGTCCGGGCGTCTTTTATCCATAACTTCCGCAAAATCAGAGCGCAGACGAAATAAGGCCGGCAGCTTGCGGATGATCTCCACCAAGCCCATAACCCCATGGTCTTTGATATCGAACAAAACTTCCCCACCTGCTGCGCGCAGACCGTCGCCACCCATACCATAGACCTGGGCAGTCGGGTCAAGCTTCAATATTTCTCTGGTCAAAGCGGCGGCATGCACATCTCCTGATGCTTCACCAGCCGAAATCATTATTTTGGCCATAACTGTTCCTTTCCATGAATATCTATCTATAGGTGTTATTAATTAAACATAAATTATCACGCTATATTATAACACAAAAATAGGGCGGACGTGTTGTCCTCCCTAAAATTATCACTTAATTATTCAATTTTGTTAACGTGCTACAACGAACATATTATGCTCGTCAGCTAAAGCCAAAGTTCTTTCACGGTCTACCAAAAGAGTCCTGCCGGCTTCCATGACAATGCCCGCGGCTCCAGCTGCAATCATGGACTCAATAGTTCTGGTGCCAACGCTCGGCATATCAAAGCGATTATCCTGCGCCGGTTTGGCAGTCTTGGCGACAATTACATCTTTACCCAATGTACCGCCGCGTAAGATACAGGCATCAGTACCTTCGATAGCTTCGACAGCCATCACGGCTTTGTTTTTTACGACAACGGTTTGCCCGATATCAAGACGGCCAATTTCTTTGGCAACCTGAAATCCGAACTCAATGTCTTCAAGCTCCTCAGCAGTCGGTTTGCGCTTGCTGAGTACTCCCGGTGCCGGCAAAAGCGGCTGGATGAGCAGAGTCTGGTCCATGACCTCCATCTTCTCGTCTTCCAGTTCTTTTACTATGGCATTCATAATAGTATCATCTTTGCGGTCAGGCAAAGATGTTAAAAGCTTGATCGCACGGAAATCCGGAATAATGGCACCTTCGCTGTAGAGAATCTCTTTCGTTACCTTGCCGATCATCGTAACTTTGGTCACATTATTCTTTTTCAAGGTGTTAATGATTTTGCCTAATTTGCCTATATGAATATCATAGTAAGCATCAACGCATGCTGCCAGCTCAGAATCAACCCCAGGCACAACGCCAATAGCGATAACATGATAGCCCATCCCTTTGGCAGCTTGTGCTACATCAACTGGCAAATGGCCAATGCCGGATAATAAACCTAATGTCTCCATCAAGCCACCATCCTAGTCTTTACGTCCGCGGCAAATACCACGTTCAACATTGCGCAGAAAACGTAAGAGATGCTCGACTTCTTCGCTGCTTTCCAGTTCCTGTTCCATGGTTGAAACGGCTTCATCCAGTGTCAGGCCGGAACGGTACAATATACGATAAGCCTTTTTCAGGTTAGCACGCACTTCAGGCGCAACGCCTGCACGAGAAATACCGACACTGTTGAGTCCAGCAACATGGGCAGGATTACCATCAGCAATAACAAATGGAGGAATATCCTGCACTATTTTGGACATACCGCCAATCATGGCATTGCGGCCAATCTTTACGAACTGATGCACTGCGGCAAGGCCACCGATAACTGCGCGGTCTTCAACGACAACATGCCCTGCCAAGGTTGCTACATTGGACATAATTACATTGTTGCCGACGATACAGTTATGAGCTACATGCGTATAGGCCATCATCAACACATTATTGCCAAGACGCGTTTCATTTCCTTCACCTGTCGCACGGTTGACAGTTGCACATTCACGGATGGTTACGCCGTCGCCAATAACGGTGTAAGCTTTTTCGCCTTTGAATTTCAGATCCTGTGGTTCCGCACCGATCGAACAGCCAGGGAAAAAGTTACAGTTTTTGCCAATTGTCGTCCAGCCATCAATAACGACATGTGCGCTGACCTTTGTTCCTTCGCCAATAACTACGTTCGGGCCGATTACGGCATAAGGTCCTATTTCAACGTCGCGTCCCAAAATAGCCCCTGGCGAAACGACTGCGTTTTCGTGAATTTTGCGAGACATTTTTACAACATTATCAAAACCCATTATTTCCACTCCCAAATAAAATTTAACACCAAAACTACTGCAAATTACATTCGCCGAGAATAATCCAATTTTAACCTGTCAAAATCCCGCAAAAACACAGGTTTTTAACCTAATATCTCGCTTTTTCTACAAGTTGCTACCAAATACTACTTATTTTTATTCTTTTTTGTCTACGATGGCAAAAGTAAATTCGCCTTCGCAGGCCAACTTGCCATCTACCATACCTTCGCAGCGAATAATACCCATATTGCCACGTATCTTGGTCACGGTAGCAGTAGTAATTACCTGATCACCAGGCACTACCTGACGGCGAAAACGTACATTGTCTATTTTGCCAAACACAGCTATCTTACCGCGGTTTTCTTCAGGATAAAGCATGGCTACGCCACCAACCTGTGCCATTGCTTCGATCAACATGATTCCCGGCATAATTGGTTCGCCAGGGAAATGCCCTATGAACTGCATTTCATTCATCGTTATGTTTTTCACACCTACAGCGCGTTTCATTGGCTCCAGTTCCAGAATCCTGTCAACCAATAACAACGGATAACGGTGTGGAATTATCTTCTGAATTTCTCTTGCCTCTAAGGTAATCATATTATTTCTCTCCTTTACTGCGGTAATTTTCAATTTGCCGCGCCAGTTCAGCATTAAAAGCATGACCCGTTTTCACTGCAACTACATGAGCCTTGATGTGACCCAGCAAATACAAATCACCGATGACATCAAGAATTTTGTGCCTGATCAATTCATTGTCGAAACGTGTTTCTGACAAAATGCCAGTGTTGTCAAAAACGACAACATTATCCGTATTGCCGCCCAGGCCAAGTCCCATCTTTTTCATCTGCTCTACTTCATGCATAAAGGCTACGGTTCTGGCGGTGGCTATTTCTTTAAGGAAATTTTCTTCCGTTAATTCTATATCATAATACTGAGTTCCGAGCAGAGGATGCGGATTAATGGAGGTAAAAGAAATGCGGTAGCCATCATAAGGCAGAACACATATATATCTGTCATCCTGATGTACGGCAAAAGCTCTATCCAAAGCATAAACTTTTCTTGGTGCAGCCTGAGTCTTCCTGCCGGCCTCTAAAATCAAGTCGGCAAAAACTCCCGAACTGCCATCGGTAACAGGCGGTTCGGGCGAATCCATTTCAATTCTGCAGTTATCAATGCCCATCATCGAAAGAGCAGCCATCAGATGTTCCACCGTAAAGACTTCAGCGCCGTTTTCGCTCAGAGTTGTCGCTTTCAGCGTAGAGCTTACATTAGCAGGCTTAGCCGCAATTTCCGGTTTATCAGGCAGATCTGTCCTGATAAAAACAATCCCTGTGTCTACTTCTGCCGGCAGCATGCACATATTAACATTTTTGCCAGAATGGAGGCCAATACCGGAATAGCTAACCGGAGCGGCCAGCGTTTGCTGGTAGGTTTGCTGCATCGTCAGTTCTCTCCTTTTTTGTTTTTATATTTTTTCTTGCCGTCTTTCCAACGGTCATGAACCCAGAACCACATACTTGGATCGCTGATTATTTCATGCTCTGCGAGCAGCATCAGCTCTTCCATTGGCCTGCGCAGATCCTGCATACGATCGGTAGTTTTTTTCGCGTAAAGCGGCGGATGAATCCTGATTGTGAATTTTTCGTCGTCTTCATTGTGAATAAAAAACGGTATCATCGGTGCCCCGTGAATACGCGATAAAAGCGCTGCTCCCATTGGTGCCATGGACGGTTTACCAAAGAAAAGAACATCTATGCCCTCACCTGTATCCTGATCATAGAGAACACCCAGCATTTTTTTATCTTTAATAATCCTGTTGATGGCAATCATACTGTTCTCGCCGCGATTGTAGGCAATTTTTTGCCCTGTCAGTTCTCTATATTCATTGATAAAGGTATCCATCGCACTATTATTTTGTTTGCGTGCAATAGATAAAATTGGATAACCCAAAAGTGCGACTGACGCGCCCAACAGTTCCCAATTACCGTAATGACCTGTGCAGAGAATAACACCTTTATCCTGTTTATAGGCTGCTTCGAGGTATTCTGCACCTTCTATGTTCACGCTTTTTCTGAAGTTTTCAGGTGTCAGCGTAGGAAACCGCAATACTTCCACTAGCATCCGCCCGAAACGACGGACACTGGCTTCCGCAATTTCCTTGGCCCTTTCATCCGGCACGCCGAGACATTCTTTGATATTTTCTACAGCCATGGTTTTGCGCCAGGCAGGAGTCACAGCCCAGGCAATACTGCCAAGAAAGCTGGCAAATATTTTTCGTATAAATTTCGGTGAATGGCAGAGCACCGAGCTCAAAGCCTTCATCGCCCAATATCCGAGCATCAGTTACATCCTTTCCTGATCAGAAAGTTCCATGTACCCCTGCATAGAACTT
>CAYTOV010000096.1:0-5273 GCA_964439485.1 uncultured Acidaminococcales bacterium
GGCGTGACTACAGTGATTGGATTGCTTGGTACGGATGGCAATACACGCCATATGGAAAGTTTGCTGGCTAAAGCACGAGGACTGGAAGATGAAGGTCTTTCTACCTTTATCTATGCCGGTGCTTATCAAATACCGACGCCGACGATTACCGGCAGTGTTCGCAGCGATATTATCCTGATAGACAAAATAATCGGGGCTGGTGAAATAGCGGTTTCAGACCATCGCAGTGCCCAACCTACACGCGAAGACCTGCAAAAATTACTGGCAGAGGCACGTGTGGGCGGCATGTTGAGTGGTAAAGCTGGTATTGTAGATTTTCATATGGGAGACGGAACACGTGGGTTGAAGGATATCCAATATGTTATGGAGAATACTGAAATCCCGTATACGCAATGTGTCCCTACACATGTAAACCGCAATCCTCATCTGT
The DNA here is from genome assembly GCA_964439485.1 of uncultured Acidaminococcales bacterium. GTDB lineage: Bacteria > Bacillota > Negativicutes > Acidaminococcales > Acidaminococcaceae > RZYP01. The sequence continues at coordinate 431 of CAYTOV010000096.1, forward strand.
TTGAAGAAGCGCTGGAATGGGCAAAGACTGGCGGCTATATGGATATTACTTCTGGTGTTAGTCCGGCTTCAGGATCGACGCACGCGGTAAAACCAAGTAAGGCCATTCGCAGAGCCATTGATAGCGGCGTTCCGTTAAACCGTATTCTCATGAGTTCTGATGGTAACGGCAGCGTTCCTGTTTTTGATGAACAAGGCAATACCATTGGTGTTGGTGTAGCGAATCAAAAATCGATGCTTACAGAAATTCAGGATGCTGTTCTTGAGGAAAAGATTGCACTAAGTGATGCTGTGCAAATTGTAAGTACGAATGTTGCCAGCGCCTATAAGCTGAAAAACAAAGGTAACATCGTGGTTGGATTTGATGCTGACTTGGTTGTTCTGGATAAGGACTTGGCAATACAACAAGTATGGGCTAAGGGTCAGCTTATGGTCGACAATGGTGCTCCTATAGTTTTTGGCACTTTCGAGAAGCTGTAAAAATTCGTTATGGGCCTCCCGATAATTCGGGAGGCATTTTTATGTAAAATAGACAAAATTATTACATTTATCAGCAAAGCAATTTTCAAACATTATACATTGTGATAAAATATATTGTATTTGCAATCATACCCAAAATTCATATTAAGGAGAGGATTTTTATGGTGCAGGGACCAATGCTATTGGTTATTTTAGCAGCAGCAATTTTATTTATCGTTTTAATGATTTCCAAATTTAGGGTGCATGCATTCTTAGCCTTACTACTATCGGCATTTTTAGTAGGTTTGACCGCAGGAATGGATCCAGTAAAAGTTATCGGAGCTGTCGCAAAGGGATTTGGTGGCACAGCTGAAAAGATTGGTATCGTAATTATTGCTGGTACAATCATAGGCGTTATGTTGGAACGCAGTGGTGCTGCCTTTACTATGGCAGAAACAGTATTGAAGCTTGTAGGTGAAAAGAGACCTGCTTTAGCTATGACTATTATCGGTTATATCGTATCAATACCGGTATTCTGCGATTCTGGCTATGTTATTTTGTCTTCTTTAAATAAATCTTTGGGGAAACGCACGGGTGTATCGATGACTACTATGGCGGTTGCTTTGTCAACCGGTTTGTATGCTACACATACCTTGGTTCCGCCAACGCCAGGACCTATTGCGGCAGCAAATGCTTTGCATGCTGATTTGGGTATGGTTATTCTGATGGGGTTAATTGTTGCTATTCCAATAGCAGGTGCTGGTTATCTTTGGGCAACTAAGTTTGCCAGTAAATTTGAAATAGAAGATACAACTGGTAAAACCTATGAGGAGTTAGTGGCGCAATTCGATAAACTGCCTGGTGTTGCGGTATCTTTTGCACCGATCATCATTCCAATTATATTGATTGCGTCTAAATCTTTCGCTAATTTCCCTAGTTATCCACTGGGCAAAGGTGCTTTGAAAGCCGCTATTGATTTTGCAGGCGAGCCAATGGTTTCCTTGTTGCTTGGTGTTGCGCTTTGCTTATTCCTCGTGCCAAAATTGAATGAAGAAGTTTTGTCTGGTTGGGTTGGACAAGGCATAACTGATTCAGCTTCGATTATCATGATTACTGCGGCTGGTGGCTCTTTAGGTGCACTGTTGGCTGCCACTAAAATTGGTGACTATCTTGGTCAAAGCTTAGCTCAATTTAATTTAGGCATATTCTTGCCGTTCATTATTGCAGTTGCTCTTAAGACTGCACAAGGCTCTTCAACTGTTGCACTTATTACTACATCAACAATTGTGTATCCGCTGCTTGATTCCTTAGGTCTGGGCGGACCGATGGGGGCAGTTTTGGCTACTATGGCAATCGGCTGTGGTTCGATGGTTATATCCCATGCAAACGATTCTTATTTCTGGGTAGTTTCACAATTTTCTGGCATGAATGTCAGCGTTGCTTATAAATGTCAGACAATGGCAACCTTGATACAGGGATTAACTGGTATAACAGTCGTTTGGCTGTTGCACTTATTTTTAATGTAAAAGAAGGTGGCATTGGCTTATGAGAATTGTAATAGCTCCAGATTCTTATAAAGGAAGTTTATCTGCCTTTGAAGTTGCAAATTCGATTGCCAGAGGAATGCTTAAAGTTTTTCCTCTGGCGGAAGTGTTGAAAGTACCTATTGCTGACGGTGGTGAGGGCACAGTAGAGGCTCTTGTAACGGCAACAGGAGGCAAGATGATTGTTACCGAAGTTTCAGGACCACTCAATGAACGAGTCGAAGCTTGTTGGGGGATACTTGGAGACGGCGAAACAGCTGTAATTGAAATGGCGACTGCTTCTGGCTTGACTTTGATTTCCAAAGAAAAAAGGAATCCGCTCATTACCACTACTTATGGAACCGGGGAACTGATCAAAGAAGCACTTGATAGAGGTTTGCGCAAGCTAATCATAGGGATCGGCGGCAGCGCAACTAATGACGGTGGTGCAGGTGTTGCTCAGGCACTAGGTGTTAAGCTGCTTGATAATCAAGGTAATGAATTGCCTCATGGTGGTGCTGCTTTAATTAATTTGGCAGAAATTGATATAGCTGGCTTGGATAAACGCTTGCAAGAATCGACAATCATGGTTGCTTGCGATGTAGATAATCCTCTTTGTGGCGAGAGGGGAGCCTCTGCCGTGTTTGGCCCTCAAAAAGGTGCTACTCCGGAAATGGTGGCAGAACTTGATGCTGCTTTACAAAACTATCAAAAAATTGCTTGCAAAGCCACTGGCAGAAACATAGCTGAACTTCCTGGCGCTGGTGCCGCGGGTGGACTTGGTGCCGGTCTGATGTTTTTCACTTCGGCAAAACTGCGCCCTGGTGTAGACATCGTAATAGAAGCTACCGGTCTTAGCGATCTGGTGGCAACAGCTGACCTGGTTATTACAGGCGAAGGTTGTACCGATTTTCAAACTGCTTTTGGTAAGGCGCCTGTTGGTGTGGCAAAACTTGCAAACCAGTTCGGTGTTCCTGTAGTTTGTTTGTCTGGAAGCCTTGGGCAAGGACATCATGATGTTTTAGATTGTGGCATAGATGCTTTAATGAATATCATACCGTGCCCAATATGCCTGGAAGAATGCATGGCGGGTGTTGATGTTTTTACAGAAGAAGCTGCTACCCGTTTGGGGATGTTGCTAAAAGTTGGTATGAGGATAGAAGAGTAGTATTGGTTGATTAAAAACAAAAAGAGAATACTGGTTTAAATAAAGCACGAGTGCGCCGCAAATCTGCGGAGCACTCGTGCTTTATTATTAGTGAGATATATTTAAGAGTATTATGTAGCTGAGCAGAGACACACTTTAGGCAGGATTTACAGATTAAAACAAGAATAGACGGAAAATTTTAAATAATGAAAATTTTAGCAGGAATTAAAAAACTAAAGTAGAAGTAGTAGTAAAGATAATAATTTTTAAATAATATTTTTTAGAAATAGGCGCAAAATAACACTTTTAATTTTGAGGTTGCTAAATCACCTATTTATGCAAAAAAACACAAGAAATAGTGAAAAATTCATTGGTTTAAACACTAAGGAAGTGAAGAAAATGAAAAAAATGAAGATTATCGCCGCCCTATTTATTTTTTTGAGTATTGTGATAGGGACGATTGCGCCATCACAATGCCTGGCATTAAATAAGGTTGTTCCAGAAATCACCAAGGATGAAATTATTGAGAAATACTTAAAAAACAGGCCGCTGGATATTGTGGAAGGCGTCTGGTCTTTTTCTATAATTGGCAGCTACGGAGAAATGGCTATTACAAAAAACACAACCAATTTCTATAATGACTGGGATTATATAGGCATAATGGTAAATGATGCGTTGGGAAACATTGGTGAAGCGAAAATTGTGTTGAAGAAAACAACTTCACCTGGCATCTACCCTGGTGGATATGTTGCTGTGGATTCACCGATTCTGAACTTTACAACGTTTGTGATGCAGCAAAATAATATTATGCAATTTATTCTGCCGGTTAAAGATATTGGGCTTGTAACCTTTTTAAGGATTGATAACTTGGCAAGCACACAGCCGGAAGGCACGGGCACAGGATTCTTCATAACTAATGACCTTGTTGCAACAAGTTACCATGTTATTGAAGGTGCAAAAAAAATAACAGTAACTCATGGGAAGCAAAAAGCGGTAGCAGCGATTGTAGCAAAAGATGCTAAAAATGATATTGCGATCCTTAGAGTGGATGGAATAGAACAAGGAATTGAGCCTTTGCCTTTAGGCGATCCGCGTATGGCAAAACTTGGTCAAGCAGTGAGTACTGTTGGCTTTCCAATGCCAAACTTAATGGGGGTTAGTCCAAAAGCCGGGGAAGGCATTATTAACAGCCTTACGGGAATTCAAGATGACATTGGCTCCTTCCAAGTCAGTATCCCTATCCAGCCTGGCAACAGCGGAGGGCCTTTGCTCAATGAAAAGGGACAGGTTATAGGAATAATTAGTTCGAAGCTTAATGAGCTGTATGCAATCAATTATAAGGGAACAATTATGCAGAACGTAAATTATGCAGTAAAAATATCTTATCTGATGAATGCTTCCCCTATTTTTTTACAGTATTCCAACGACGCCGAAGTATTATCGACGCAAGAAGTAGTAAGAAGAGCTGGCAATGCAGTTGTATTTATTAAAACTGAAGGGTAAAAAGTAAATTAATCACAAATATCAACGAAAAGAATATGATTTTCAATAGCAATAGAAAAAGCAGGTTTAGTACCTGCTTTTTTTTTGCAAAACTTTATAAAAGTTCTATAATGTTAAAGATACAAATATTTTATGTTGCTTATTGTTAAAAAGCAGTATAAAACATTTGCGTTTTTGTTAAGTTATAAGTATAATCTAAAAGGTAATATATT
>CAYTOV010000097.1:0-5165 GCA_964439485.1 uncultured Acidaminococcales bacterium
ATCTGCAAATGCCTCAGGAAGAAGCTTTCAGCCTGCCTTATGGCAAAAATATGAGAAATATGAAATAATAAGTCTTCAGAAAAAAGCACAGGCTGAAAATTTGATATTGTTTTTTTATTAAATCAGGTGTATTATAAGCGTATAATCGTTTAAGCGATTATACGCTTATAACTTTTAAGGGAGAGAATTAATGATGGATAATTTGCAAGATATTTTAAAGGCATTATCTGATGAAACGCGCCTGAGAATAATTAATTTGCTGTACGAAGGTGAATTGTGTGTTTGTGATGTAATGGAGGTTCTGCAGATTTCGCAAGCCAAGGCTTCCAGACATTTAATTTATCTCAAAAATGCTGGTCTTGCCAAAGATCGTAAAGTTGCCCAATGGGCCTATTACTCTTTATCGAAAGATGAGAGCTTAAAGTTCATTGATAGTTTGATTTATGACAACCTGCGTCAAATAGAACTTTATAGTAATGACTTAATTAATCTTAAGGAATGGCTTGGCAGAAAAACGCAAAACTGTGCTGGCAATTGCAGCAAGAAGGAGGTATGAAGATGTCTGATAATACTACGAAAAGTTGTTGCAGTTGTGGAAGCAGCTGCTGCGAGCCTCAAAAAGAGAAAAAGAGAGTAGTGATTGATTTTTTGTATCTGGATCTAACAGTTTGTGAACGGTGCCAAGGCACAGAAAGCAATCTGGACAGCGCCATTAAGGAACTGTCTGCGGTTTTGCAGGCAGCCGGTTATGAGGTGGAGGTAAATAGAATCAACATCACTTCGCCAGAACTGGCTGTGCAATATGAATTCTTAAGTTCACCAACCATACGCGTTAACGGCAAGGACATTGCAATGGAAGTCAGAGAAACGCTTTGCCAGGAATGCGGCGACCTTTGCGGCAGCGAAACAGAATGTCGCTCCTGGATATATGAAGGGGTTGAATATTCCGAGCCTCCAAAGGCAATGATTATTGAAGCGGTCTTAAAAGAAGTCTTCGGTGGCGGCGACAAAAGTGAACAGGTAAAGCCATACGTGCTGCCGAAAAACCTGGAAACTTTTTTTGCCGGCATAACACCTAAGAAGATATAGGCACAGCGATAGTTGTGATGGGAGAATTAAGTAAATGAAAAAAGAACAAGCAGAAGGCATTGGCTTTTTTGAAAGATATCTATCAATCTGGGTCCTTCTTTGTATGGCAATAGGCGTCATGATAGGTGTTTATTTGCCAGGGATTCCAAAACTTTTAAGCAGATTTGAATATGCTAATGTATCAATTCCTGTGGCTATTCTGATATGGCTGATGATATATCCAATGATGCTGAAGATTGATTTTGAAAGTATTAAACAGGTGGGTCAGAATCCACGGGGCTTGATTGTAACATGGGTTACGAATTGGCTGATCAAACCGTTTACAATGTATGGCATTGCGGCTTTCTTTCTCTATGTGGTATTTGGCAATATAATTCCAGCTGATCTTGCTAAAGAGTATTTGGCGGGAGCTGTTTTATTGGGTGCCGCACCATGCACGGCTATGGTTTTTGTCTGGAGCAATCTAACTAAGGGCAATCCGGCTTATACATTGGTGCAGGTAGCAACAAACGATTTGATTATTTTAGCGGCCTTTGTGCCGATTGTAGCATTTCTATTGGGCATCAATGATATTACAATACCTTGGACGACACTTTTCTTGTCCGTGGTTTTGTTTGTTGTAATACCTCTTACGGCTGGTTGGCTTTCCAGAAGAATAATAACAAAAAATAGAGGACTGGACTATTTCGAAAACACCTTTATAGCCAAATTTAACAACGTCACAGTTATTGGTCTCTTGCTAACGTTAATCATAATATTTTCTTTCCAAGGCAAGACGATTGTAGATAACCCAATCAACATATTGCTTATTGCCGTTCCGCTCACAATACAGACGTTTTTGATTTTCTTTATTGCGTATGGCTGGTCTAAATTATGGAAACTTCCTCATGATGTTGCGGCACCCGCGGGAATGATTGGTGCGTCGAATTTCTTTGAACTTGCCGTAGCAGTTGCCATCTCCTTATTCGGGTTACAATCAGGCGCAACGTTAGCGACTGTTGTAGGCGTATTAACCGAGGTGCCTGTAATGCTGACGCTTGTCAAGATTGCCAACAATACAAAAAAATGGTTTCCTGAAGCTAAATAATGAAAAACAAAGGAGCACTAAACCATGCATAAAAATAGACCGAAAGTCGCCTTCGTTTGCGTACACAATTCCTGCCGTTCACAAATGGCGGAAGCAATTGCCAAAATACTTGCCGCTGATGTATTTGAGGCGTATTCGGCAGGAACGGAAAAAGAAAATGAAATAAACCCAGTGGCTGTAGAGGTCATCAAAGAACTATATGCCGTTGATATGAACGCAACCCAGCATGTTAAGCTGCTGGAAGCATTACCCAGGATAGATATTCTTGTCACGATGGGCTGCAATGTTACCTGTCCGTATTTGCCCTGCCAACATCGCGAAGATTGGGGACTTGAAGATCCAAGCGGCAAAGATAAAGAGGCCTTTTTAAAAACGGCGGCACTGATCAAAGAAAAAATGCTGGATTTGAAAAAACGCATTGAAAGTGGGCAACTGAAGTAAATTATTGCACAGGAACTAAGGGAGATTAATTGATGAACATTTTTGATTTTTTAAACAATCAATTACTAAAAATGGAATGGCTTTCCAATCTGGTAAAGTTCTTAGTAGAAAACGTACTAGGCTTAAGTATGGCTGACAGATTAGGCGGCAGTCTGCACTTTTTCATCTATGATGTTATCAAGATTTTCATCTTACTGTCGTTTTTGATTTTTGCCATTTCTTATGTGCAAAGTTATTTCCCGCCTGAACGAACGAAAAAGATTTTGGGTAGGTTTAACGGTTTTACCGGTAACGTGCTAGGGGCATTATTGGGCACTGTAACACCTTTTTGTTCCTGTTCGTCCATTCCGCTTTTCATCGGTTTTACGAGCGCAGGGTTGCCGCTGAGTGTTACTTTTTCCTTTTTGATCTCTTCGCCGTTGGTCGACATTGCTTCGGTAATCTTACTTGCCAGTATTTTTAACTGGAAAATAGCTATTGCCTATGTTGTTGTTGGGTTAGTGCTTGCAGTAATTGGCGGCACCATCATCGGGAAAATGGAAATGGAAAAATATGTTGAACCTTTTGTTTACGGTAATAAGCCGGTAGGCGTCGAGTACGAACCGGAAGAACTGACTCGAAAAGAACGCATAGACTATGCAATAGAGCAGGCGCTGGCAATCATAACAAGGGTATGGCGCTATGTTCTGCTTGGTGTTGGCATAGGAGCTTTAATTCATAATTGGATTCCGGAGACGGTTATTTCCGCAGTTCTTGGGCAGGATAAATGGTATTCGGTTTTGGTAGCAACACTTATTGGTGTGCCGATGTATGCTGATATCTTTGGTACTCTGCCGATTGCGGAAGCACTGGTAGGTAAAGGCGTTGGTCTTGGTACTGCGTTGTCCTTCATGATGGGTGTAACGGCTCTTTCACTTCCGTCGATGATCATGTTGGAAAAAGTTGTCAAAACAAAACTACTGGCAACCTTTATCGGAACCGTTACTTTAGGTATAATCATTATAGGATATACATTCAATGCTTTTACATATTTGTTCTTGTGAATGGATATGGCTGGCTGAGAAAAGAGTTATATGCCTGGAAAGGTAAGTCATCATGGAAAACAAGAAAAAATTGTTTAGAATATTGTTGCCGCTTCTGATTCTGGCAGTCATAGCTGGCATCTGGGTAATTAAAAGCGGACAAAAGGAAGAAATCAAAGAGCAGGTTAAAACAGCTGCCAATCCTGATTTTGCTCTGCATGCCACTGAAATCAATTTGGAAAAATTAAAATCCTATGGTTTGCCTATTATGATTGATTTTGGTTCCGACAGTTGTCCGCCTTGCCGTGAAATGGCACCGATTCTTAGAGAAGTAAACGCTGAATACCAAGGCAGAGTAATCGTGGTTTATGGCGATATTGAACGCTATCCTAAACTGGCTGAAGGTTTTCCTTTAGAAGTGATACCGACGCAGTTCTTTTTCACCAAAGAAGGCAAACCATATGTACCGGCTGCACCGAATAACTTGCATATGCAGCTGTTTATGAATAGGGATACCAAGGAACATGTTTTGACTGCACATCAGGGTTTTTTGAGTAAAAAGCAGATTCAGTCCGTGTTTAAAGAGTTGGGTGTAAGTGATGTTAAATGAGTGGCTGGAAATAGTTGCTAATTTGATAACGCAAAGTACGTGGTTGGCTCCAGCCCTTGCGCTGCTGGCAGGGGTGCTTACTTCGTTCAGCCCTTGCGCGCTGGTCAGCGTGCCTTTGGTCATCGCCTATGTTGGCGGCTCCGGACGCGATAATCCAAGAACAGCTTTTAAACTTTCCCTGCTTTTTGCTCTTGGGATGGCGTTGACCTTTACCTTGATGGGCGCGTTGGCAGCTATTTTTGGGCAGTTTTTGGGCACGACTGCCAAGTGGTGGTATCTTGTTCTTGGCACGTTGATGGTACTGATGGCTTTACAAGTCTTGGAACTCTATGAGTTCATTCCGTCGGCATATCTCACCGGCAAAAGCACAAGAAAAGGTTATTTGGGTGCTTTTTTCGCAGGCATCCTGGGAGGTGTTTTTGCAACGCCGTGTTCGACACCGGCATTGGTTGTCTTGCTAGGAGTTGTGGCACGCAGCGGCAACGTAGAGTGGGGTATTTTGCTTTTGCTGCTTTATTCACTTGGCCACAGCGTTTTAGTTTTGCTGGCCGGGACATCAGTAGGGCTCGCCAAAAAGATTACCAGCAGTCCGGAATATGGTTTGGTTAGTAATATAGTTAAATTTGCAATGGGTGGAGTAATTCTGCTGATTGCCTTTTATATGTTCTATTTGGGATTTTAAGGAGGAATTGTCGATGAAAATCAAAATACTGGGATCAGGTTGTAAAAATTGTCTAACCTTGGCTGATAATACTAAGACTGCCCTTGCTGAACTAGGTGTCGAAGCAGAGATTGAAAAGGTGACAGATTTTGCGGAAATCGCTAAATACGGCGTGATGTTGACTCCGGGTTTGGTAATTGATGAAAAAGTTGTTGCCTATGGCAAAGTTTTGAAACCACAGGATATTGCGAAAAT
>CAYTOV010000098.1:0-5157 GCA_964439485.1 uncultured Acidaminococcales bacterium
TCAACGCTTAAGCTCTTTTGAACCACGCGACTATCGCGTGGTTTTCTATATACAAAAAAAGACCCAGTCAAATGACTGGGTCTTTCATGCTAATTAGCGTTTGTTAGCTTGGAAACAATCTCTGCAATATACAGGACGATCGTTGCTTGGACGGAAAGGAACTTGGGTCTCGCAACCGCAACCTGCGCATGTTACATTGAACATTTCGCGTTGTTGACGTTGTTGATAACCGCCATTGCTACCGTTTCTTTGTTGTTTTTTTGCTGCTCTGCAGTCAGGGCAACGGCCTGGTTCGTTAGTGAAACCTTTTTCTGCATAGAAATCTTGTTCTGATGCTGAAAAAATGAAGTCTGCGCCGCAATCGCGACATGTTAAAGTTTTGTCTTGTGCCATTATAATATAGCCTCCTCAAATGTATTACTCAGAAATTTTCGATTCAATCGAACAATCATAAGATCTTCCCGTGTATAAAACACATCTTGAGAAGGGCTAATTTCGTTGTATCTTACTTTCTAGGTTTTCATTATACTATACAATAAATAAAAAAACAATAGTCTTTATATTTATTTATTTAAAAATTATTTTTATTTTAGATTAATTTGTACTTCCATCAAATTTCAGATTTTTGCTTTCACTTTCCAATGCTAAAGCAAGCTGGTCACTGCAGGATGTTAATTTAGACCCGCATTTAACCCCTTTAAGAAGTTCTACCACTTTATTCTTCGGCATCCCTTCTACAAGACGGCTTATAGCCACAAGATTACCGGGACAGCCTCCAACAAATTTAACATTAAAAACTAAATCATCTTGAATTTCGAATTCAATTTCGCGGGAACAGACCCCTGTTGGTATAAATATTGCCATGCTCGATTCTCCCTTATTTATTAAAGTATTTTTAGCCTTGCTTTTCTAATTCATCATTAAAATTTGGCAAAGACTTTGTACGGTTTCTTATTATTTATCATTTTTTAAAAAATCTAACAGTTAATATTAACACAGTTTTATGAAAAATTAATAAAAAAAGCAGGACTTTCCTATAAATTCTCTTAATATCGAATTCAGGGGTATTTCTGCATCAGTGACAGGATGAAAATATGACAACAACCTGATCAAGCGACGCGCTTCCATATGTTCTGGATATTCAGGGCCAATAGCTTCTAGCAAAGGTATCGCGGAATTCCTAAGTACAGCCAATTCGTAAATCAATGCTGAATTGAACATAATATCAGCGTCCTCAGAATATGGAAATATGTTTTTTTCTTCCCCTCTCATTACAGAAGGCCACATATGCAAAGTCTTGCGGGCATCACGATTTCTGAATTGACTGTCCCGCACAATTCTGCGAATAAGACGTGCGTCTGTTGTTGGAATACGATTATGTTCATCAATAGCTATTTGCGTCATTGCACTTATATGTATTTTAACTTTGTTATGTCTGGGTACGCTAGTTGTAAGCTTTTCATTAAGCGCATGAATTCCTTCTATCAAAACCAATTTTCTCTGACCTATTTTGGCCTTTCGCCCTGACGGTACCTGTTTGCCGGTGCGGAAATCAAAATGTGGCAGCTCAATTTCTTCGCCAGCCATCATATGTTTCAGATTCTCATTAAAAAGTTCTACGTCTAAGACATCAAGGGACTCAAAATCAACTTTATCTTTCAGCTTACCCATTTTTTCGCGATCCAAAAAATAATCATCCAATGAAATTTTGATAGTGTTGATACCCAAAACTTTAAGCTGTATGCTCAGCCTCTGAATAAACGTTGTTTTACCCGATGAAGATGGACCAGCTACAAGTATAATCTTGAAACGGTTAATACCGTCTACTATATAATCTGCAATTTCAGCAATTTTTTTCTCATGCAAAGCTTCTGCCACTAAAATGACATTGTTGATTTCTCCATCTTCCACGTATTCATTAAGCCGACCTATAAAATCGCATTCCACAATCTCAGCCCAACGTTCAGCTTCCAAAAAAACCTTGCCTAGCTTAGGCATCTCTACAAATTCCGGCAATTCACCTGGCTTCTCTTGAAGTGGATATCTCAGTATCATGCCTGGCTCATAATATATGAGTTCAAAAGTTTTTAGATAGCCGGTACTTGGAACCATAGTACGGTAAAGATAATCATACCCACCCCCGCAATAGTACATATTTACCTGTTTTCTATTCATCTGTTTCATTAATTTTACTTTTTCATTTTCACCTATTGCTTCAAAAAGTTTGACTGCTTCTTCTAAAGATACAGTCTTTTTTATAATAGGTAAATCTTCTTCAACAATTTCCCGCATACGACTTTCAACAGCTTTGACATCTTGTGCGCTTAATGGATAATCTAAATGGAATTCGCAATATAATCCCTTGCTCAAAGAGTGCTCTACAATAACTTTACCATTAGGGAAAAGCTCTCGGGCAGCCAAAAGCATTATAAAAATCAAGCTGCGTTGATATACTTTAAAGCCAACTTCTGTCGATAAATCAAAAAAACTAATAGAACAGTCCTCAGTGATTGTCGTAGACATATCTTTAATGTCATTATTTACAATGGCAGCTACTATAGGAGTTGTGTGATATTCAGAAAAATTTTTGCTAATTTCCAGCAAGGTTATCCCTTTATCATACTCATAGCATTTCCCATTAATATTTACGTTAATCCTACCTTTTTCCATCGTAAACACCCCACTAAAATAGCCTTTTTATATTTTACATATGATGAATCTACTAATAAACATTGTCTTTAACTTGATTGTAGGGTAATCCATCCATTTAAGCAACCAGGATTAAAATAATTTAGATTTTATTTAGATGCCGCATTTTTATGTCAGTGATAACCACCCTTACTCAAGCTTTTGTATGAAGTTCAAAATTATTAGTTCTACATTCACATTCTAATCAAAAACACAATAGCGCATGAAAATAGAGAGAAATTCCCCTCTACTTCATACGCCATTGTAAATTGCTATGAAAATATAAAAATTTTAAAAAATAATTCTCAACTTAAGACAAAGACCTGATTTATCAAAAAATGTTTTACGCTTTTTCTAAATTTAACAGCTTTCTTTTGTCACTAAGAATCAAATGCTCTCCTCAGAACTTTTATCTTGTTTTTTGTTCATAAAGGTTTCTTTCAGGAACAAAAAGAAACAAATTGCACCAAACACGAAACCAGCTGGATAACTAATGCTAACAGGCAGCTTCAAACCTTCCGGAGCCTGCATAATATAGGTAAAAGTAACGACTGACATAAATGTTGCCGGTATGGCAGCAATCCAGCAATAACGCTTATCCGAATGTTCTTTATAAAGATAAACTGCACCCGCCCATAGTACAAACATGGCAAGAGTTTGATTAGTCCAAGCAAAGTATCTCCAAATAATTGCAAAGTTCATTTGGGATAAAATGACGCCTACACCGATAAGTGGCACACTCAAATAAAGACGACTAGTTTGTTTTACTTGATCAATCTTGAGCCAGTCAGCTAAAGTCAAGCGAGCACTACGGAAAGCTGTATCTCCGGACGTAATCGGACAGGCAATAACGCCAATCATAGCCAAAGCACCGCCGAGGCTGCCCAAAAGAGTAAAGGAAACATCATATACAACGCCGCCAGGTCCGCCAGCTTTAAGTGCCGCGGCCAAACCACCGGTCGAATTGTAAAAAGCTACACCGGCAGCTGCCCAAATTAATGCGATAACACCCTCGGCAACCATAGCTCCGTAAAATACTCTGCGACCATGCCTTTCATTTATCAAGCATCTGGCCATCATGGGCGACTGCGTTGAGTGGAAACCGGAAATAGCACCACACGCTACTGTTATAAACATTAAAGGCCAAATAGGCAAACCTGCGGGATGCATGTTTGCTAGCGTCAACTCTGGCATGTTATAACCCTCAAGAACGATGCCACCGCCGACACCTAAAGCCATAATAATCAGGCAAACACCAAAAAACGGATAAATCCTGCCAATAATCTGGTCAATTGGCAAAAGTGTCGCTAAGAAGTAATAGATAACAATAATGCCCAACCATAACATAAAGTTCATGCCTGTCAGCTTCACTAAAAGCATTGCAGGGCCTGTCATGAAAACTGTTCCCACCAATACTAATAAGACTACTGAAAATAAACGCATGACCACTTTCATCTGTGGCCCAAGATATTTGCCAACGACTTCGGAAATACTAGCGCCATTGTTACGGAGTGAAATCATACCGGATAGATAATCATGAACTGCTCCGGCAAAAATTGTACCAAATACAATCCAAAGGAAGACAACCGGGCCCCAGAGCGCTCCCGCGATAGCACCGAAAATCGGTCCAAGACCGGCTATATTCAAAAGCTGAATTAAAAAAACTTTTGCCGTTGACATCGGAACGTAGTCTACACCGTCCTTGAGTTCAATTGCCGGCGTAATTTTGTCCGTTGGTGCAAATATACTGTCTACAAGTTTTCCATACACCATATAGCCAATAATCAAAAGAGCTAGGCACGCAAAAAAAGTTACCATTTAATTTTTCCCTCATCCCTTGAATTTTATATTTATAATTCCTATAATCACTGTGAAAATTCATTTTAATCTAAAGATTCTGTTTTCCCTTTTCAAAAAACCACCTTAGCTATCCACGATCATCTCCTTTTAATTTTTTTCGCTGACATAAAATAATACCTTAACAATACAAACAACACAATATTAAAATTAACTTTTTTCGTCAAACTTGTCAAGCATTTTGCTCATTCAAAAGCTGATTATCTTCTAAGTATAATGTATAAATTATTTAATATGTTAGTCAGTCGTTTCTATTATTATTATTTTAAACGCAGTAAATTACCGTCACGTTATATTGGGCTTGCTAATCTGTACATGATTAGCAAGCCCTTTGAAACTAGCATTTAGCCTAGAAAACCGTAATCAATCAAAAATATTATAACTAGCTTTAAACAAAAACGCGCCCAACACCATTTTTCTGCTGGTGTTCATTTTCCAGATACTCTTTGGCAATGGCGTAAGGCAGAGGTCCTGAAAAAAGCCAACCATCCACTTTTTTTGTTATTGTGCAAAATTGGCTGGATTTCCCTTTCATCTTCGAACTCTCGACTAACTGGGTCGCGCCAATAATGCCTATTTTATATTTCATCCAATTAATCTCCCTTGATTTAC
>CAYTOV010000099.1:0-5099 GCA_964439485.1 uncultured Acidaminococcales bacterium
TTCTGGTGTTTGAGCGCTTCCTTGGCTTACCGCCGGCATTTTCCGGCAATTGACTGGCTCCAGAGCTATTCTTTGTATTCCGAGCGCTTGAAAGCTTACTATAATACAACGGTGGCACAGGATTGGTCAGCGCTTGTTAATGAAACGATGCAGATTCTGCAGGAAGAAGCAGAACTGGAGGAAATAGTAAGACTCGTTGGTGTCGATGCTTTGGGCTTTAAGGATCGCGCAACACTCGAATGCGCACGTTCAATCCGTGAAGATTTCCTGCATCAGAACTCTTTCCATGAAGTGGATACCTACACTTCGCTGGGCAAACAGCATGCCATGCTGAAAATGATCATTGCCTGGTACAAAAAGGCGCTGACAGCACTGGATGTGCATGTTAACTTCGATAAAATTATTGAAATGCCGGTGCGTGAACAAATAGGGCGTATGAAATACGTGCCGGAGACCGAATACAAATTAAAATTTGCCGATCTGGCCAAAGAGCTTGATGCCGAATTCCTTACCCTTACCGAGGAGGTGGACCTGAATGCTTAAAGACTATAAGACTATTCGCGAAGTTGTAGGCCCGCTGATGCTGGTTGAGGAAGTCGAAGGCGTTAAATATGATGAACTTGTGGAAATAAGGCAGGCCAATGGCGAAGTGCGCAGTGGCAAGGTACTGGTCATTGATGGCGGTAAAGCATTGGTGCAGCTGTTCGAAAGTTCTCAGGGTCTCAGGCTGTCAGATTCCAAGGCACGTTTTTTGGGCCATGGTATCAGACTGGCCGTTTCGAGAAGCATGCTGGGACGTGTTTTTGATGGCATGGGCAGACCAAAGGATGGCGGGCCGGATATTATTCCGGATGAATACCGGGATATCAATGGTGAACCTTTGAATCCTTCGGCACGCGACTACCCGGCGGAGTTTATCCAGACAGGCGTTTCGGCAATTGATGGTCTGAACACTTTGGTGCGTGGGCAGAAACTGCCGGTGTTCTCCGGTTCCGGCCTCCCGCACGCACAGCTTGCCGCGCAGATAGCGAGACAAGCCAGAGTACGTGGCACGGGCGAAGGCTTTGCCGTAGTTTTTGCTGCTGTCGGTATTACTTTTGAAGAAGCAAACTTCTTCATGAACGATTTCAATCGTACCGGTGCTCTCGAACGTGCCGTCATGTTCATCAATCTGGCCAACGACCCGGCTGTAGAACGTATCGCGACGCCGCGTATGGCGATTACGGCCGCCGAATACCTTGCTTATGAACTTGGCATGCACGTCTTGGTCATTATTACAGATATCACGAATTATGCAGATGCTTTGCGCGAAATATCTGCCGCCCGTAAGGAAGTACCTGGCCGCAGAGGCTACCCTGGTTATCTTTATACTGACCTGGCGACGATGTACGAGCGCGCCGGACGTATCAAGGGGAAAAAAGGCTCTATTACGCAAATACCGATCCTTTCCATGCCGGAGGATGATAAGACGCATCCGATACCGGACTTAACAGGTTATATTACAGAAGGGCAGATCATTCTTTCCCGCGAATTGCACCGCAAGGCTTTGACTCCTCCGATAGACGTGCTCCCTTCACTATCCCGTCTGAAGGATAAAGGCATCGGCGCAGGTAAGACAAGGGAAGATCACGCTGATACGATGAACCAGTTATTTGCGGCCTACGCCCGCGGCAAGGAAGCAAAAGAGCTGGCGACTATTTTGGGTGAAGCTGCTTTATCCAAAGTTGATAAACTTTATGCCAAATTTGCCGATAGTTTCGAGAAGGAGTACGTTTCACAAGGCTATGATACCAATCGTTCCATCGAGGAGACATTGGATCTGGGCTGGAAGCTGCTTGGCATTCTGCCGAGGGCTGAACTCAAACGTATCCGTGATGAGTATCTCGACAAATATTATGTTCCTGCTGTGAAGAAAGAAGCAGAGGAGGAATAAGCGATGGCTGTACAGGTAAATCCGACACGTATGGAACTTACCCGCCTTAAAAGGCGATTGGTTACAGCTGTCCGTGGCCATAAGCTTTTAAAGGATAAGCGCGATGAAATGGTACGCCAGTTCATGCTGCATGTCCGGCGCAATTACGATTTGCGGCTGGAAGTTGAAAAAGCCATTGCCAGAGTGGAGATGCGCTGCAGTATTGCCAAGGCGCAAATGGGCTCCTTCTATGTTTCTGAGTCGCTGCTCTATCCGGCACGGGCGGCAGTGTACGAAATTGGCGAAAAGAATGTCATGAGTGTTGACGTGCCAACTATCAGATATACCGGTAGTAATGCCGGCACGGAAATACCTTATGCTTTTACTTTCACATCTTATGAACTTGATGCCGCAGTTGTCGAGTTGTCAGACTTGCTGCCGCAATTGATAGAGCTGGCAGAGGTGGAAAAAACCTGCAGCCTGCTCGCGGAAGAAATTGAAAAAACCCGCAGACGCGTCAATGCGCTGGAATATGTAATGATACCTGAAATGCAGGAAAGCATCAGATATATTACGATGAAACTCGAGGAAAATGATAGAGCCAGTTTGGTACGCCTGATGAAAGCAAAAGAAATGATGGCGGCTGCCGCGGAAAAAGCGGAAAAGGAAAAAATGACTTCTGCCGGAAACTTATGCTAAAATTAGCATGGTAGTAAATTAGCAGAGGAGATGGACAAATGGCAATGAAAAAGTATTCCTTTCACTACGGTCATGGACATAAAGATTTTGTAATCGACAGTGACCGCGTCATCAAGGAAGTCAAGATGGCGGCAATGGAACCGCTTCAGGATATAAAGGCCTCAGTTCTCGATGCCATTTATCATCCTATCGGTACAAAACCAATTAATGAAATCATAAAGCCAGGCCAGACAGTGGCCTTTATCTGTAACGACCCGACGCGTGTCGCTAACAGCTTCGATTTCATGCCTATTCTGGTCAATGAACTGAACAAGTATGGCGTTAAAGATGAAGATATGCGCATTGTTTTTGCGCTTGGCACGCATAGGCTGATGACGCACGAAGAAATGGTCGAAGGCGTTGGCCAAGAAGTTGCCGGCCGCATCAAAATGTACAACAGTGATGCCAAGGCTCAGGACGATTTTGAGTATTTCGGTGATACTTCCTTTGGGACACCGGTCTGGATCAATAAACTGATTTGTGATGTGGACCATGTTATTTTGACAGGCACCATTGTTCACCATTATTTTGCCGGTTACGGCGGCGGCCGCAAGGCTATTCTGCCTGGTGTGGCTGCAATGGAAACCGTCAGAGTCAATCACAGCTTTATGCTGGATCCGAATTCCGGGTTAGGCAAGCTGCATGGCAATCCTGTTTATGATGATCAGATGGAAGGCGTGGCCTTGTTTGCCAAAAACCGTTCCATTTTTCTTTTCAATGCCATTCTGGATGATGAGCACCGTTTCCTCAAAATGTTTGCCGGTGATTATGACAAAGCGCATATTGAAGCCTGCAAATTCGTAGATGAAGTGTATGGCGTTGAAATCCCGGAGGAAGCTGATGTAGTAATAGCTAGCTGCGGCGGTTACCCGAAGGATATCAATGTTTACCAGATGCAGAAAACGATGGATAATGTCTGGTGTGCTGTCCGCGAAGGCGGCGTGGTCATTTTACTGGCAGAATGCGAAGAAGGCAGCGGCTCTAAGGTGTTGGAAGAGACTTGCCGTAAGTATGGCTCACCTGATGCTATCAAAGAACAGCTGGAACAAAACTTTGCTATCGGTGCCAATAAAGCCTTTGCCGTAACCCGTCTAATGAAGAAGGCAAAATATATTCTGGTTACTGCCCTCGATAAACAACTGGCTAAAGATATGCTTTTTGAAGCAGCTGTTGATACAGTTGAAGAAGCACTCGCTAAAGCTGAAGAAATCGTCGGCAAAGATTACAAGGTTATCCTGATGCCGACCGGCAGTTTGACCGTACCAATAGTAAAAAATAATTAATAAACAATGAAGATGGTTTCTTTGCAATCGCGCAGAGGGACCATCTTTTTGTTTTTGCCAAAATGGAAAAAGATTGTGGACAAATGTACCTTAATAAGGCAAAAATAGAATAAAAATGAGCTAGTGTTTTGTATATATAGACGATAAAAAGATAAAAAGGATATATAATGCAGATGCTTTACCGTCAAGCAAAATAGTGTTACAATCTAGGTGTAAATGAGGTTACACTTTTGTGTAATGCTCGTTCACGCGTTCGGATTGAGGTTTAGCTGGTATTGCAATTGCTATTAGCCTAAAAAGGAGGGTTAGCATGGATTATTTTTTGATTTTCGGTGATCCGTTATTCAAGGTGGTTCCCGCAATAATCATGGCTCTTCTGCTGCTTCTTCTTGCGTGGATCATCGCTGGTCTGGCCAGAAGCCTGACCGTAAAGGTTCTCAAGAAACTCAAGGTTGAAAAGTATACCGACAAGTTAGGAATTGCAGACGAGGAAACAGGATGTTCTCTGTCTTTCTTTGGTGATTTGGCGTTCCTCGTGGTATTTTTGCTGTTTATACCTGGTATCCTTGACTTGTTAGGCATGAAAAACGTTTCGGCCCCGATTGCGTCGCTTGTCACAAAAATCCTGGATTTTATTCCTAATGTCATAGCGGCAGCAATCATTTTGGTTGTAGGCTTTTTCCTGGCAAAAATTATTTGCAAGTTGTTAACGCCTATGCTGAAAAAACTTAATATCGATAAAATTCAAGAGAAGGCTGGTATAGCAGCCACCGATACCACTAGTTTATCCTCAATCATTACTTATCTGGTTTATGTTTTGATCCTTATACCGGTCATCACAGCAGCCTTACAAGTTCTCAACGTTTCGGCTATTTCTGACCCGGCGATTGCGATGCTGGAAAAAGTGGTTATTTTTCTGCCTAACATTTTTGTGGCTATTGCCATCGTCATCATCGGACTTTTCATAGCGAAAATTGTTGGCAAACTTCTTGATAATGTGCTTTCAGGAGTTGGCTTGAATACGATGATTAGAAGGTTGGTAGTGACTGATGAATCTTCCTTGAGAGGAATGTCATTCTCAAAAATTATTGGACTAGCAGTAGAATACATTATTGCCTTTTTGTTTATCGTGCAGGCCTTAAATGTTCTGCAGCTAGAGGTTTTGC
>CAYTOV010000100.1:0-5048 GCA_964439485.1 uncultured Acidaminococcales bacterium
AGCAACGGACTGAAAATCCGTGTGTCGACAGTTCGATTCTGTCCTGAGGCACCATCGTTATGCGGAAATAGCTCAGCGGTAGAGCACCGCCTTGCCAAGGCGGGGGTCGCGAGTTCGAATCTCGTTTTCCGCTCCATTTTATGGCGACATAGCCAAGCGGTAAGGCAGAGGTCTGCAAAACCTTTATCCCCAGTTCGATTCTGGGTGTCGCCTCCACTTCATGCCGGGGTGGCGGAACTGGCAGACGCAAGGGACTTAAAATCCCTCGGAGAGTGATCTCCGTACCGGTTCGATTCCGGTCCTCGGCACCAGTATATTCTTAAATTTTTTTTAAAAGAGCGCCCGGCTTGGGGCGCTCTTTTGCGTATACCACATTTCTATAGAAAAGAGGGATTGTAATGACAAATGGTTTTGCTGGTCTTAAAGTATGTGCCAGGACAGTTGACCTTCTAAAAAAGGCAGGTATTACTAAACCAATGCCTGTGCAGGAACAGGTAATACCGGCAATTTTTGCAGGGAAGGACGTTATAGCCAGAGCTCAGACAGGAACAGGTAAGACTTTGGCATTTCTGGTTCCTTTAATGGAAAAAATTAACCCGGAAAAGAAATATGTGCAGGCTTTGATAATTGCACCGACCAGAGAATTAGCGATGCAAATCTCAATGGAAGCCAAGAAACTGGTTGGAGAAACAGGTATTAAGATCCTGCCTGTTTGTGGCGGTCGCGATCTGGAGCAACAAAAACATAAAATGCAAAATATAACGCATATTATGGTTGGCACGCCTGGACGCCTTCTTGATCATATTCGCCGAGGCAACACCAGTTTAGGCGGCGTTAATTATCTGGTCCTTGATGAAGTAGATGAAATGCTGGAACAAGGATTCATTGATGAAGCTGCCGAATTAATAGGTATGACAAGCAAGGAGAGACAAACTGTTCTTTGCTCCGCAACATTGTCGGAAGAAGTAAGAAAATTGGGCAAAAAAATCACCAGAAACTGCTCTGTAATTGATATTAACCCAGAACAGGCTACTGTAGCAGGAATTGAACAGATTTGCATAAAGACAACAGAAGAATATAAACAGAAGGCACTTGAAACTCTTATACAGCGTTACAATCCTTATTTGATGATTGTTTTTTGTTTTAGCAAAGAACGCGCTATTGCATTGGAAGAATCGCTGGCAACTAAGCAGTATAATGTTGATGTTTTGCATGGCGAAATGTCACAGGCTAAGAGAAAAACAGTAATGAAAGCTTTTCGTGATGCTAAGCTGCAAATATTGGTAGCAAGTGATTTAGCAGCACGTGGCTTGGATATTGAAGGCGTTACTCACGTCGTAAATTATGACATTCCTCATGACGTGGATTGGTATGTTCACCGCATAGGACGTACTGGCAGAGCTGGCAGGGAAGGCATAGCAGTAACTTTGTATACTGCTGATGAAATTCGTTGGCTGAAACAAATTGAAGAAAAACTGAATGTACAAATGGAAAGACAAAATTTAGCAGGTGAAACTGTTGCCAGAAGAGTGGCCCGTAAAGCTATTGTTTCTGTAAAATCAAACAAACCGGCCGCTGTGGCTAAAGACGGCAGAAAAACCGCAAAACCCGGGCTGAAAAGTGTGAAACCTGGCATTAAAAGTGCAAAACTCGACATTAAAAGTACCAAACCCGACGTGGAAAGCGCAAAACCTGGCGTGAAAAGTACAAAACTTGGCATGGAAAGCGCAAAATCGGGTAAGAAAACTACAAAACCTGGTAAGGGTTGGGCTAAGGCAAAGGCTACTGCAAAAACGAAAAAGGTAGGTGGCAAAAATGAAAGAGGTAAATCAAGAAAGAGTAAATAAATTGATTGAAGGAATAGCAAGTTTTGGTAAATCAGAAAAGGGAATTACCAGATTAGCGTATTCCAAAGAAGATTTTGCTGCCCAAAAATGGCTTTTGGAGCAGATTGCTGATTTAAAGCTTACTGTTACTCAAGATGCCATTGGAAATACTTTTTTGCGCAGAGAAGGCAAAAACAGCCAGCTTGAACCGATTGCCATGGGTTCCCATCTTGATACAGTTGCGCAAGGTGGAGCTTATGATGGAGTTTTAGGCGTTGTTGGCGCTCTCGAAGTCTTATATATGCTTCAGAATGAGGAGCTTGAACGTCCGATAGAGACAATAATTTTCAGGGCGGAGGAATCAACCAGATTTGGTTTTGCGACTATTGGCAGCAAAATTATGGCTGGTGTAGGATCTCCAAAAAAGTTTTCTTCGGCTGCCAAGAAAAATGAGGCTTCTTTCGAGGAGTGCCTGCAAGCAAACGGTTATAATCCTGAGGAATATGCCAAAGCTGTCAAGAATGAGGGCTGCTTTAAGTGTTTTCTTGAATTACATATTGAACAAGGCAAAGTTCTCGACGAAACCGGTGAGCAGATTGGCATAGTGAAGAATATTGCAGCGCCGACACGCTTTAAAATTATTGTCGAAGGCATTGCCGATCATTCCGGAGCAACTCCTATGGAATTCAGACGAGATGCCCTTGTATCTGGCGCCAAACTAATTCTGGCTGTTCAAGAGGCTGCAAGTGAAGAGTCTGAGAATGGCACAGTTGCAACAGTTGGGATTGTCGAAACAGAACCTGGCTCTATCAATGTCATTCCTGGCAAAGTTACTTTGTGGGTTGATTTGCGCGGAGTAGACAGTGAAAGTATCCAGAGCGCGATGGAAAGTATAAATGAGGCTGTTAGTATTGTTGCCGAAGAAGACAGCGTGAGGATAACTGTTGATATGTTGACGTCTGACGAGCCTGTTCCTTTGTCAGAAAAGCTGGCAGCAATGTTTGAAGAGATTTGTCAGGAAAAAGACCTGAAATATCGTGTTATGAACAGTGGAGCTGGGCATGACGCCATGCATATGGCAAAATTAGCGCCGACCAGCATGATTTTTATTCCCTGCAAGGAGGGAATAAGCCATAATCCAGCAGAATATGCAAATTCACAGGATATTTCGACTGGCATTGAGGTGTTGGCAGCAGCTGTACAACGTTTGGCAAAAGAATGAAATAATAACTGTTTTTAAACAAAAGTGCTATAATTAAACGGAATTATTCAATCAAAGCGAGGGAAAAGCATGGAAGAAGTTCGTGTCAGATTTGCCCCGAGCCCCACAGGTTATTTACATATTGGTGGAGCCAGGACAGCTTTGTTTAATTGGTTGTACGCCAAAAGTAACGGCGGGGAATTGATTCTGAGGATAGAGGATACTGATACCGATAGGTTAAAGGAAGACTCAGTCAGCCAGATTCTTACCAGTTTGAAATGGCTGGGCATAAATTGGGACGAAGGCCCTGAGGTTGGTGGAAATTACGGCCCTTACTTCCAATCAGAACGTAAGGCGCTTTATAAGCGTGAAGTGGAGAGGCTACTAGCTGATGGGAAAGCTTATTGCTGCTTCTGTACGCCGGAAGAGCTGGAAGCTGAAAGGGAGAAACAGAGACAAGCCAAGCAGCCATTCCGCTATGCTCGTACCTGTCGTGAATTAGCGCCAGAAGAAGTAAAAGAACGTATTGCAGCCGGTGAAAGTTATTCCGTGCGAATTAAGATTCCCAAAGAAGGCGAAGTCGTCGTTCATGATATGATTCATGGCGATGTTAGTTTTGATCTTACTCAGCTTGATGACTTTGTCATCATGAAAAGCAACGGAATGCCTACGTATAATTTTGCTGTAGTCATAGATGACCACATGATGAAAATAAGCCATGTATTACGTGCGGAAGAGCATCTTTCAAATACTCCGAAACAAATTCTGCTTTATGAAGCATGTGGGTTTGAGACACCTAATTTTGGACATATGCCTATGATTCTTGCGCCTGATCGCAGCAAATTAAGCAAACGTCATGGGGCAACTTCTGTAGAAGAGTTCAGAGAGCAAGGGTATTTACCACAGGCAATCATAAATTATTTAACTTTGTTGGGGTGGGCACCAGGCAATGAACAAGAGATTTTTTCACTGGAAGATACCTGTCAGCAGTTTAAATTTGAAAAAATGTCTAAAAAAGCAGCAGTCTATGATACCAAGAAACTTACATGGATGAATGGACAATATTTGTCTACGCTGCCTTTGCAGGATATTATGCCGGAAGTTAAACCTTTCTTTATTAAGGCTGGCTTAGTTGATGAGAATTGGCTTGAGACTAACGAGGCATATTTTGAAAAACTAATTGATGTCGTAAGGGTTCGCGTGAAGACTCTGCAAGAGGTAGTCGATGCCAGCACATATTTCTTCAAAGATTTGAACGAATATGATGAAAAGGGTGCTGCAAAACACTTTAAGCCTGAGGCAGTTCAGATACTTACCGAATGTTTAACTGGTCTGGAAGCTTTAGAAGAGTT
This sequence comes from uncultured Acidaminococcales bacterium, assembly GCA_964439485.1. Lineage (GTDB taxonomy): Bacteria > Bacillota > Negativicutes > Acidaminococcales > Acidaminococcaceae > RZYP01. The sequence continues at coordinate 4,380 of CAYTOV010000100.1, forward strand.
TTCACTGGAGAACACAGAGAAAGTTTACAATGATATCGCGGAAAGGAACGGAATGGCTTTAGGTAAGGTCATTCATCCTACCAGGCTCGCCCTGACGGGCCGCACTGTAAGCCCAGGACTTTTTGATGTTATGTTGCTCTTGGGCAAGGAAAAGACTATCAAACGCATAAAAGAAGCGATTGTTTTTATTAATTCATTATAGGGGCTTGTTTTTCTCAATATAATTAGGTATAATAAGTCCTGTACTTTCCGGGATGGTGTAATGGTAGCACAGATGATTCTGGATCATCTTGTCTGGGTTCGAGCCCTAGTCCCGGAGCCAAACGGCCCCATGGTCAAGTGGTTAAGACGCTGCCCTCTCAAGGCTGAGTCAGGGGTTCAATTCCCCTTGGGGCTACCACTTAAAACAAAACCGCATTCGATAATTCGAATGCGGTTTTTTTGTACGATATTGTTTGCTTCCTGTAAAAATCAGAATATGTATTTATGTTTGCAAATAATAAACCCTCGGATATTATCCGAGGGTTTTGGTGACTATTTTAAAAGTTGCATCATTGTATTGATCTTATTACTTACAGCTTCCTGCTCTGCTTTCAGTGCTTGTTCTTCAAGTTCCTCCGCATTTGGTCTGTAACCTATACTTATTAATACTAATATAATTAACAGAAT
>CAYTOV010000101.1:0-1612 GCA_964439485.1 uncultured Acidaminococcales bacterium
AATAGATAATTGTAAGAACAAAAAGAACAACGATTATCAAGATGATAAATTCTTTTTTACCGTATCTCGCAAAAGTTATTTCGTTGTTGTTCATTTCACAATGTTTTATCAAACAAAAATAGCAGTGAGTTTGCTAAAATGGCGGCTGATGCCCAACAGGCAGTAGTCAAGATACTCAAGGAACATTCGGGCAAAACTATCATGAGCCATAAGAAGTTTGTGGCTTTGGTTGAGCAGGCTATTAGAAGCGAGCTTACTAAAATACCGGCCAAAGTTGTTGATGAAATTGTCGACTGCTTCAAGGAAATTGACCCGAAGGCGGAAATCGTCCGCGATGCCAAAGGTAACCCAGTCATCAACCCAGCTCTGCGTGACACCGAGAGTATACCATTGAAGCGTGATATCAATGAATATATCAAAAGCGAAGTTTTGCCTTTCGTGCCTGACGCTTTTCCTGACTTCAGCAAAAATAAGATTGGTTATGAGATTCCTTTCACCAGATATTTCTACAAATATACGCCGCCGCGCCCAAGTGCCGACATCAAAGCAGAACTTCTGACTGGCGAAAAAGGACTGGCGGATCTATTGGAGAAGGTGCTGTCATGAGTGCGCGCAAGATGAAAGACAGTGGCATTGAGTGGATAGGAGAAATACCGGAAGAGTGGGAAATTAGTAAAGTTTCGTATTTTTACAAAATATCTTTGGGCAAGATGTTGCAGCCGAATGCCAAAGAAGAAAGTGATACACTTGAAAACTATCTTTGTGCATTAAACGTATTTTGGAATAAAATTACAACAGATAACATTAAACAGATGTGGTTTGCGAAAAGTGAAAAAAAGCAGTATGAATTGACAGCTGGTGATCTGATTGTGACTGAAGGCGGTGATGTCGCCGCAGCCTGTATATGGGAAGGGGAAGTAAACCCTTGTTATATTCAAAATGCTGTATATAGGGTGCGTAGTTTGCCTGGATTTTTGAACAAATACTTGTATTATCATTTGTTTGTTGCTAAAACAACAGGTTATATCGATATGCTTTGTAACAAAGCAACAATTGCACATTTTACGAAAGATAAATTCAGCAATTTACCTTTTATAGTTTTGCCGCTGGATGAACAACAAAAAATAGTGGCGCATCTTGATGAAAAATGTGGAGAAATTGACAAAGTTGTTGTAAGTAAGCAAAAACAGAATGAGCAGCTGGCTGAATATCGCCAAAGCCTGATCACAGAAGCTGTGACAAAAGGACTTGAGCCGTTAGCGCCGATGCAAGACAGCGGCATCGAGTGGATTGGGGAAATACCGGAAAAGTGGGAAATTAAGAAAGTTAAATATCTCTTTTCCGTAGTCAACGGTGCCACACCGAAAAGTTCGGTTCCTGAATATTGGGACGGTGATATTATGTGGATTACACCAGCTGATATGTCTTTTGAAATGTTTGAGATTAAAGATTCGCGACAGAAAATTACAGCGGCAGGGTTAGCGTCTTGTGGAACGACTTTAGTTCCAAAGGGGAGCATAGTAATTTCAACAAGAGCACCAATAGGTCAAATATGCATTGCTGGAAAAGAACTATGCACAAATCAAGGGTGTAAGACACTTGTTTGCTTTGA
>CAYTOV010000101.1:1622-4888 GCA_964439485.1 uncultured Acidaminococcales bacterium
ATTTTTATTATTATTTAAAAGTTCAAGCTAATGTACTAAATATGTTAGGTAGGGGTACAACTTTTTTAGAATTGTCTTCAAGAGACTTGGAAGATTTTTTATTACTGCTGCCGCCTCTTGCTGAACAAAAAGAAATTGCCGCTTATCTCGACAAAAAGTGTGGCGACATCGACGCTTTGCGCGAGCACAACAAAAATATCATCGAAAGTTTGCAGGAATACAAACAGTCTTTGATTTATGAGGCTGTTACGGGTAAAATAGAACTATAGTTTTACGGTTTGGGTGAAGGATGTGAAAAGAATGACTGAACAGGACTTGAGAGAGAATCCGTTCCGCGATGAAATAATGGGCTACTTGCTGGCGCATGACTATGCTGTCAGCCAGATGATTGACTATGACTATCGCTATGCACTGGATAAGAAGCAGCTGTTTGCTTTTGTGGCAGCTACGCAGACCGAGATGTGGCATACCTTTGTTAATTATTATGGCACGCAGGCGGAAGCACGGTTTCTGGAGCTGGTGGATAAATTCATAGCAGACAAGGGCTTATTGGCAGCTCTGCGGGAAACTTTCTCTGACTATCCGAGCGGCACGTCTTTTCATCTTGCTTATTTTCGCCCGACTAACCCCGCGATGACAGAAGGCATCGCCTTGGCAGCAAAAAATATTTTTTCAGTCTGCCGGGAGTTCGCCTATGAAGATAAAGTCGGCGGCAACAGGGTCGACCTAGCAATTTTTCTGAACGGTCTGCCCGTTGTGATGCTGGAATTAAAAAAACAGACTGCAGGACAAAGCGCGGTGGGTAAAGGCATTAGCCAGTTTCAACAGGACCGCAGCGCAGAGGAAAAGGTCTTTGGTTTTAACAAAAGAACGCTCGTTTATTTGACGCTTGATGAATTCGAAGCCTTTGTCGCAACTGATATGAAGACTTTTTTGCCTTTCAATCGTGGCACAGAAGCGGGCGCGGGCAATCCTGCTGTTAATGGCAAACATTCTACCTGCTACATTTGGGAAGAAATTCTCGATATGCCTACACTTTTGCGGATTTTGCGCGAGTTCATGTTCCTGGATAACGAGGGCAAAATGATTTTCCCTCGCTACCATCAACTGCGTGCCGTGCGTAAGGTCGAAGAAGATATTGCGGCAAATGGTTTCGGCGGTCGCTATCTGATCTGGCACAGTGCCGGCAGCGGCAAGACCAAGACGCTGACCTGGGTAGCTGAACGAGTCAAAAACATGCCCGGTATGAATACGGTTATCGTTATCAGTGACCGCACCGTGATTAATGGGCAACTGGCAGCAGAACTTACTACTGTCGATGCCGGTACCGGTGTCGTCAAGGAAATGAAGTCGGCGGCGGAACTAAAAACATTTTTGGACCACGGCGGTTACATCATCATAACGACTTTGCAGAAGTTCCGTGACATTATCAAGGAACTGCATAATTATCCTGACAGAAACTATGCTTTTGTGATAGATGAGGCACATTCCTCAATGGCAGGCAAGTCTTTTTCCAAGGTTTCGGAGACTTTGGCAGGCAAGTCGCTGGAAGAGGCGGCTGCTCTTGATGAAGCCTACGAAGAGATGGAAGACGGTCAGAATCAGCTGCTTGGCGAGGCTCAATATATTAAGTCAACCAAAAACGCGACTTACTTTGCCTTCACCGCTACGCCGAAAAGTGAAACGATGGAGCTTTTTGGTACGCGCACTGAAGCAGGTAAGACTTATTTCGACAAATATACGATGAAGCAGGCGATAGAAGAGGGCTTTATCCTTAATCCCCTGCAATGCTATACAGTTTATCAGGAAAAATACCAGGTTGATAAAAAACACGATGATGGCAAGGAATATGGCAAAGGACAGGCCGAAGCCAGTCTGATGCACTATGTCAGCACAAGACCGGAAGTAATCGAGCGCAAAACACGGATCATGCTTGCGGATTTTGCGGAACGCCGCATTAATTGGCTGCAGGGTAAAGCCAAAGCGATGATTATTGTACCTTCGCGGCTGCATGCGGTTTATTACAAACAAGCCGTTGACCGTTATCTGGCAGAGCGAAAACTTTCTTTCAAAGCGTTGGTCGCTTTTACCGGCAGCATTGAAGTAAGCGGCGAAAAGTTCACCGAAGAAAGCATGAACGAGGATTATCAGGAAAAAGATTTGCGGTTGATCATCAAGAATCACGATGAGATCCGCATTATTATCGTTGCTGATAAATTGCAGACTGGATTTGACGAAAGCAAGCTTTGCGTGCTTTATGTAGATAAAAAAATGAAAAGTGCTGTCAAGGCTGTACAGACTTTTTCCCGTATCAACCGCCCGGCACCGGGCAAGCAAACTTTTATCTGCGATTTTGCCAATAAGGCTGAAGATATCAAGGGTTTCTTTGAAAAATACTATGATGGAGAAATCTTCATCCCGAATGAAAACGAAACGGATCCGAATATTTTATTTGCTAAGCGGGATGCGTTGCTGCAATATAACGTTTTTGATTTGCGCGACGTCGAAAGAATCCATAAACTGATCGAAGATGAAAAGTCACACAGCGGCGAAATAACTGCGGCTCTTGCTGTGATCCGGGCAAAAATCCTGACCAAACCGCAAGCCGAGAAGGATGAAATACTTATCGCCTTAAAAAAATACTCGGCGCTTTTCTATTATGTGGCGACAGTTTACAGTCGCTGGGATGAAGAATTGAAGAAATTCGCCTCTTTTGCGGATGTTTTGAGTAACGTGTGTAGAGAATGGAAGGTCAAGGAGCGGGCGTTCAATCCGGCACAAATGATATCTTTGGCAGTCTATACTGTGAAGAAGAAAATGGAAAATATTTCGCTTTTGCCAAAATCAGCGGTATTTGAATTGCCTGCGCTTGGCACATATTCGTCTATTTTTGAAAAGCCGGTGGCTGGTGTGGATGAGATCGTACGCGATTTTAACGCTAAATACCCTGAAGGCACAAATGAAATGGAAAATGAAATAGTAGCTCTGAGCTCGAGCAGCGATATGCAGAACATGTTTCTCAATAGTTCTTCCGGAGCTGCTGCCGATGAGATTGAAAGAAAAATCAAGAATTTTGTGATGGAGGGAATTCTTTCTCCCGACCCGCAAAAATCGGAATTTTATACCGAGCTGAGCAACAATGCCGCTGCGATTCAGCGAATTAAACAGCAGGCTGTCAGCCGTATTTGGGGTAAAATTGGATATAGATAACGAATGGCACTGGACAAAAAGTTTTATAGAGAGTAAACTATTTCCTATTCGGGGAA
>CAYTOV010000102.1:0-1156 GCA_964439485.1 uncultured Acidaminococcales bacterium
AAAAGTATTCCATTAAATTGCCTCCCTTTAATCAAGAATGATCACAAACCTGCCGTTTGCCTGCACAAAAAAGAAGGAAGAGGCTCCCATCGCAATAGGTACCTCTTCTCGTGAGCTTTCTTTATTTTCTTTTGCCCGCACATAAGGGGCAAACCAAGACCTATCCGGTAAGCACATTTTACCATAGAATTTCTGCTCTGCAAAATAAAAGTAGAAATATGTTAATTGTTTTTTGCTGATTTTGCGTTATAATTTATAACATACAACGAAATAAATAAAATATGCTTATAAAGCCGCCTAACCCCCGGCAGAAAATAATCAAGGATGTGTTCTGATGAAAAAAATATTTACCCTTATTTTATGTTTGCTTTTTATCCTGCCAGTTACCTGCCTTGCCAAGGATTCCGATCCAAGAGTCGGTATTATCCGCGTTGACGATGACAGCTTGCTGAACGACAACGAAATCAGCTGGATTGTTGAAGAAAAAACTGCTTCCCTCTTTGATGCTGATAAATATGACTATGTATCCTTCGGCGAACTGGAAGCAGATTTTGAAGCCTTTCTTGACAAGAACAATATTCAGAATAATAATCAGCTGTCCGATGATGTCCTGTTGAAGTTTGCCAAAGAGCAAAACCTTGCCTATCTGTGCTTCATGAATTTCAATCTTGAAGAACTGCAGTATGACCGTGTTTTCTTCAAATCATCCTATCGCGCTATGCTGGGCGTCGACTTGAAATATTACAATGTTGCCGACGGCAGCCTTCTCTACGCCAGCCACCTGTTTGCTGACGGCAGTGCGAAGGATCAGATCTCAGCCTGTCGCAAGAGTGCGGCCAAATTGATGAAACGCATTGACTGGCACTTCAGCCCTGATAATTTCTAGTTAAATAACATTTCAAAACGCCAAAATGGTCCAAAGGGGACAGTCCCCCTTTGGACCATTTTGGCGTTACTTTCAATCAAGTCTCTTGATTTTATTCAGCGTTTCGTTGCTGCCTAAACGCCAGATGGCAATATCGCGGATACCGGCATTTTCAGCTAAGCTGATCCAATAATCAAGGGTAGCCGCATCGGCATACCAGACTTCGTACGCAGTAGTTCCTTCGCGGTATTTGAAGGTAACCGCCTTGCTGGCAGTATCCCTTTTGGCATC
>CAYTOV010000102.1:1256-4848 GCA_964439485.1 uncultured Acidaminococcales bacterium
AAAGCTATGATCTCGTCAATATGTTCCTTGCGCCTTTCCGGATCATTCAACAATTCTTGCAAAAACTCCGTCTTTTTGTATTCCTTGCCGCCATCAGAAAGAGCCCGGTCATTAACGATCGTAAGATACTCGACCAGCTGTTTTTTCTTTTTCGGCACCCGCTTGTCAAAAGTGAGCTCCTCAGGCAGAAAAAGCTTGCCATCCTCTTCAAAATAGGCGCCAAACAGACACACTTCATCCAAGCGTTTTTCCAAACGCCCGAACTCTTTTGTTCCCTCTTCTGCATCCCAATACACTGTCCAGACAGAGAGCTGGTTCTTCGTTTGCCCAGCTGCCTTAACATTAGCCTGCTTACCGTTATAGCAGCCGGCGATCAGAAATAACACCAAAGACAGCAGAATTATTCTAAAACTATTTTTCAGCACCTTGTTCACGCCGTTCTACCTCTCATTTTTACAGATGCACTATAAACCAGTTAATAACCGAGTTCCAGGTTTTTTTCACCTGATACCTGAAAGCTTCGAAGCCGCTCAATTTATCACTATACAATATTTTCCCCTGGCCTTCGGCCGGTATTTCTTTAATGACAAGACTTTCGAAAACTCCATCATAAACATCATCGGCAAGGTTTCTTTGGCTCCAGCCATAACCGCCCCAGGCACTTTCGAGAGCAACCCTGCCGGCCGCAAGGTCAGTAACTGTACCGTTGAAAGCCTCCTGCCCATCAATAAGGACCTGGAGGTTGTTATCCTGGAGTTCGATGCTCACCAGACGTTTGCCTTTTTCGTGCACACTGATGTTAGGAATGTACTCCTTTTCACCCTGCTCAATGGTAGCGGCGGCGGCAGATCCCTTTTCCTTGCTTTGCGCATAATACTGTTTGGCCATTTCCGTCGAGTCGGCATATTTGGCAAAAGCTTCCAGTTCCCGCACTTCGGCTTTTTGCTTATCTTCGGCTACTGATAGCTGTGCCTTACCATCGAAGCGGTCAAGATTGAGCGTCACCAGGTCCTTAGCGCCGCTGCCGGTGTTTTCGCTGACATACAATACATTATTGGTAATACTTACGGAAATAAACCTGCTTAGCTTCTGATCTGCACGCAGATAGATTTTTTGTGCACCCAGCTTATTGCCTGTCAGGCGCACTGAAACATTAATATTTTTAAATTCTTCGCTATTTTTAAGATACATCTGGCCCCGTTTTTCCGGCAGCGAAGTCAGAATAATCTTTTCCGGTTGGAATTCGGCGGCGCCCTCCTCCACATTCCAGAGGCTATAACGCCCTTCATCACCGTGATTAAAAACAATATCTTCATTAATATCATATTTGATGCGCATCAACAAATGATTCGGGTACCAATAGGCCTGAGGCTGCATCCGCGTCAAATCATAAATGCTGCTTTTGCGGTCATTCAGTGCATAACCTTCCCGGTTGAAGTTCATGCCAAAAAGTTCTTTGATCCATTTTTCATTAACTGCGCTGACCCTGTCATTATTACCAAAGCTGCCCGTATTCGCATGCATCAGGACATACAGCTGCGGCACAGTGCCAAGCCCATCCCGATAATCATCGCGAAGTTTCTGGTAATCATAATCAATACGAGCTTTCATCATCTCGTAGGATTCCTTCGGCACACCGTACTCATCGCGAATATAATCCATCAGATAATGATTGTACCGCCGGCCAAGATAAGGTGAAATCATCGCGTATTCCAGCGGCGTCAATTCACCAAGATAATTATTATAGCGGTCAAAAACATTGATGAAGGAAAGCCGGTAGCCATTGGTGCCGAGTTCCCAGAAACTGGTATCAACAAGACTTTTCAGTTCCCGCGGCTTCAGAAATTTGGTGTCCCTCTTGGCAAAGTTTTCCGGATAAGTTGCCATCGTAGCTTTATAATTGTATTTCTCAATTTGTGAAGTAGAAAAAATAGCCGTATCACGACGTCCATCTTCAAACATCAGGAATAAGGCTCTCGCAGGCAGCGGCTTTCCAGCTTCGTAAAAATCTTTAATATCTTTTTGCGTAATCGTCACATAGCCTTGTTGGCGCAATGCCGTCAAATGCTCCGCCAGACGGTCTTCACTAATCAGAGGCTGCTGACCAACGCGGTCTACGCCGAAATAGGACAAAGCAATAAAACCCTTGTCCTGCGCCATATTAATTGCCGTCGGTTCATAGGGCTTGTACTTGCCGACAGTAAACAAAGCAAGATAAAAGACGGTAGCAATGACAGCTAGTATTGCCAGCTGCAGGATAACACGTTTTTTCTTTTTTCTATTCTTTTTTGCTGTGTATTCTTCATCTGCACTAATCATAAACGTTATTTCCCACTTTTCTTCTTTTCTAGTGCTGCACTGTCAGCTGGCGTCATCCGGGTTCCCCACTCCGATTTCCAGAAAGTAAACCAGGCAATCGGCATCTGCCACAACAATACCGCTTCATAATAAAGACAGAACCACAGGCCAAAGATCCAGGTCGAACTCCTACGCAGAAACAATTGAGCCATGCTCATCATCAGAGCCATCATCAACAAGCCGACCAAGAACGTCGTCGGGAAAACTCTATAGACAGCAGGCACGTAGACCAGATTATATAAAACAACAATAGGTGCTGCTACCGGTACCAAGAGGCCCATATAAAACGAAAGAGCCATAAATGGTTCCTTTTTCCACATGAACTTAGCAGCAATCAGGGATTCCCGCAGCCAGGAACGTTTCCAGCGCATCTGCTGTTTGAGGAACATGCTGTAATTATTCGGAACTATCGTCGAACAGACGGCCGTATCCTGATAGCCTGTCCTATGCTCACGCAGGATGAAATTGGTCAAACTGCGATCATCACCAAAGGTCGCCTTCTGGCCTAAGAATTTTTGGTTCAGCCAAGCATCCTTGTGCTGCAAGACAAGTTCCTTGCGGTAACAGGAAAGCGGTCCTGACAAGCAGGTCACGGCATCGAAATACCCTTCCGCCGCCTTCATGATGCGAAAAGCAATATAATAACGGACAGCCTGCATTTTCGTAAGAACATTCGTATAGGTATTGGCGACATCCGTTCTACCGGACACGCCGCCCATATCTTCATCCTGGAAAGGCTGCACAAGATTATAGATGGCGAAAGGATCAACGAAGCTGTCGGAGTCGACAAAGACGACCAATTCATGTTTAGCCGCCAAAGCCCCTCGTATCAAAGCTTCCCTCTTGCCGGCATTCTGTGGCTGCACCAGATGAAACAAGCGCTTCCGTACACTTTCTCCGACAATAGCAGCAACGCTGTCAATCGTTTCCTTGATTTTCGCTACAGATTGATCGGTTGAGCCATCATCGACAACAATAACTTCCAGCTTTTCGGCCGGATAAGATTGGTTAATACAACTCAGAATAGTTCTATTGATCCATTCTTCTTCATTAAAACAAGGAATAATAATGGAGACGCCGGGAGTGAAATCTTCCCGTATCGGTACCGTCCTATAAAGAGCGCCAAAAAGATAACGTGTCAGCAAAAAAGCTGCAGCTATAATGCTATACAAGTACAGGCCTTTATTGAATTTGAAATAAATCACGCTTTCACTGCGCATCAGGATGATAAAGA
>CAYTOV010000103.1:0-4829 GCA_964439485.1 uncultured Acidaminococcales bacterium
GGCTGTTCTGGTTGTTCAAAAGATTGCAGCTTGAATGGAAAATGATAGTTTGTAATTTTGTTGCACAACAATTTAAATAAGGTGAAAAGTATAGAATTTTAGCAAACGAGCAATATAATTTATTAGAACGATTAGCAAACTTTCACTTTAAAATAGTAATTATAACAACCATTATCTGGTCGTAAGATGTTTGTAATAATTTTTGACATAGCTGTCTTAAATTATTCGCGCCGAACGACGAAATAATGGTTGTTTTTGTTTTCTGTTGGCGCCATGAACTTTTTAGCTTAAAATAGAAGAGTAAACAAATTTAAGAATGAAGAAAAAGGACAAAGGGGACGGTCCCCTTTGGACATATTTGCTCAAGAGAAAGGAAGTTTCATATGAAAAAGGTTGTGGTTATTACTACGGGCGGTACAATCGCCATGAAATATGATCCGATAACGAAGGGACTGGTACCTGCTGTCAGCGGAGAAGATTTAATTGAGGCTGTTCCTGAGTTGGCTGATGTCGCGGAAGTGGAAGTAGTTGAATTTTCTAATGTACCGAGTGGGCATGTTACGCCTAAGATGATGTTTGAACTGGCGAAGCTCGCTGATAAATATGCTGCCAGAGAAGATGTCGCCGGTATCGTTATCACCCATGGCACTGATACTCAGGAAGAGACAATATACTTGCTGAGCCTTGTACTGGAGACTAACAAACCTGTATGCATTACAGGGGCGATGCGAGGAGCTTCGGAGATGGGCCCGGACGGACCTGCAAATATATTGGCGGCGGTAAAAGTTGCAGCTTGCAAGGAGGCAGCAGGGAGAGGTGCAATGCTGGTTTTCAATGATGAAATTCATGCGGCGGCTGAAGTGACAAAAACGCATACGACTTCCTGTTCGACTTTTGCTTCTCCTGGCTGGGGACCGATAGGACACGTATATTTTGACAAGGTAGTCTTCAGAAGGCAACCGGAAAATCTTCAGAAAATCAAGACAGAAGTTATTGAAGAAGATGTCTATCTGATTAAGACCGTAGCGGGGATGGATGATTATTTGTTTAAATGTTTGGCTGCCAAACCGGTAAAAGGTATTGTGGTAGAAGCACTTGGCTGTGGCAATGTGCCTCTTGGCGTTAAACAAGGCATAGAATATGTGCGTTCCTGCGGCATTCCGGTAGTGCTTGCGACAAGAGTTCATGCAGGCAGAGTAGTTCCTGCTTACAGCTACGAAGGAAGCGCCTTGTCGATGGCGGCAAGCAATATCATTTTGGCTGGTGAGCTTACCGGGCCGAAAGCCAGGATTAAACTGATGTTGGTTTTGGGTCTTACTAAAGATGTTGATTCAATTAGAAAATATTTTGATTAAAACATAATATTGTATACAAATAATTTTAAAAAACTGTTAAAATATTACAAAACAAAACAAACTCATAACGCGAACATTAAAACTTTACAAAAAATGTTTGTGCAAAGTATTGACATGGTGAAACTATGCATTTATACTAAACACATAGTTTATGACGGCAGTGAGGCCGAATTGTTCGGAGAAAACAATTCGGCCTTTTTTGCCAATAAATAGGCGTATAATAGAGGAAAAACTAAAAAAACAGAGTTTTGAGCAGTATTTCTGTTTTTTGATGTGTCCAGGTGGTGCGAAGATGTGTTTTTAAGAAATGCATGGGCGGAGATTGATTTAAACGCTATTGCCCATAATATCAAAGAAGCTAAGAAAAAGATTAATGAAGGCACAAAATTATGTGCGGTTGTTAAAGCCGATGCTTATGGGCATGGAGCAGTCCAGGTTGCCAAAACGGCATTGACTGCCGGAGCGGATTTTCTGGCTGTAGCCTTATTGCAGGAAGCTATTGAATTAAGAGAGGCGGAAATTAAAGCACCTATCTTGATTTTGGGAGCCTTGCAGGAGGAATGTGCCGAAGAAACTGTAAGCTATGAAATCAGTCAGGCTTTATTTACTTTGAGAAGCGCAGAATTGCTTTCAGCAGCTGCCGTTAAGCTTGGTAAAAAGGCAAAGGTTCATCTGGTAATTGAAACAGGCATGAACCGCATCGGAGTGGCACCTGAGCAAGCCGGCGAATTAGCGGCTGCAGTTGCTGCTATGCCAGGCATAGAGATTGAAGGCTGTTTCTCTCATTTCGCAACAGCTGATATCAAAAACAAACACTATTGCCAGGAACAGTTTGACAGATTCAAGCAGGCCCTGACAGCAATAGAAGCTCAGGGTATTGCGATACCAATCAAACATATAGCTAACAGTGCTGCTATCTCGGAAGTACCGGAAATGCAGCTGGATATGGTAAGACAAGGTATTACCTTATATGGAATGTGGCCTTCTGATGAAGTTGTGCGTTCGCTTAATTATGAAGCGGCGATGAAGCTGAAGACCAAAGTTATTTTCATTAAGCAGATAGGACAAGGTGAAACGGTTGGTTATGGCAGAACTTTTACTGCTGACCGACCAGCAAAAATTGCGACATTGCCTTTGGGTTATGCTGATGGCATTAGCCGCAAGGTTTCTAACAAAGGCTATGTTTTGGTAAAGGGTAAAAAGGCGCCTATTGTAGGCAGGGTATGTATGGACCAGTTTATGATAGATGTTACAGATATAGAAAATATAGAAATTGGTGATGAGGTTCTTGTTTTCGGCAGCAAAGAATTGTCTGCAGATAAAGTTGCCGAATGGACTGAAACCATAAGTTATGAAGTTCTCTGTGCTGTAAGTAAAAGAATTCCTAGAATTTATATAAATAGATAGATAGAGATATATAAATCTGGTTGTTCAGCCGCAAGGCTCAGCAATATAAAAAAAGAACTTACTAAAACAAAGGAGTGAATGGCTAATGAGGGGTAAATTATTAGCAACAGCAATTTCGGCAATGCTTGCAGTGTCGGTAGTTGCAAGTGGTTGCGGTGGGGGCAGCAAGGCTTCTGATGAAATTAAAATCGGTGTTGTATCCGAAATGACAGGAAGCAATGCAACCTATGGCACATCTGTTGTCAATGGTATGAAACTGGCCTTGAAAGAGGTTAACGACAAAGGTGGCGTAAATGGTAAGAAGGTTAGCATTGTTGTAGCAGATAGCAAGAGCGAGCCTGCTGAAGCAGCTAATGCCATGTCCAAATTGGTAAACCAGGATAAAACTCCTGTTGTAATGGGTATCTTCACCAGCTCCAGCGCTATTGCCGCAGCAAATGTAAGTGAATCTGCGAAAGTGCCATTCCTGGCAATTGGTGCAACTAACCCGAAAGTTACTTTGGATGATAAAACCGGTAAAGTTAAACCTAATACCTTCCGTGTCTGCTTTATTGATCCTTTCCAAGGCACTGTAGGTGCTAACTTCGTACTCAATGAATTAAAATTGAAAAAAGCAGTAATCTTTGTTGATAACAGCAGCGATTACTCCAAAGGTTTAGCTTCTTTCTTTAAACAGGCTTATACTTCTAAAGGCGGCGAAATTGTCGGCGAAGAAGCTTATCTCCAAAAAGATACTGATTTCAAAGCAGTTTTGACTAAAATCAAAACTATGAACCCTGAAATTCTTTATGTACCTGGTTACTATGAAGAAGTTGGTAAGATTATAAAACAAGCTCGTGAATTGGGTATGACTCTACCGATTGTCGGCGGCGACGGCTGGGATAGCCCGAAACTTTCTGAAATCGCTGGTGCTGGTCCTTTGAACAACACCTTCTTCACCAACCATTATTCTCCTGATGATACAAGTCCAGCTTCCAAAGCTTTTGTTGATGCTTACGTAAAAGCTTACAACCAAAAACCGGATGCTCCTGCAGTACTTGGCTATGATGGCGCACGTCTGATGATAGATGCTATCTCCCGTGCTGGCGGCACAGAAGGTGCTAAAGTTTCCAAGGCTCTTGCTGAGACTAAGAACTACAAAGCAGTTACTGGTGACACTTCCTTGAACGAAACTCATGACGCAGTGAAGAGTGCAGTTATCATCGAATTCAAAGATGGTAAACAAGCATACCGCGCAACTGTTAAACCTTGATTTTTGAAGAGAACATTTGAATAGCTTTCCCTTAATTGTGGCTGTCACTGGCTTAGGCCGGTGGCAGCCACTCTATTTTTGTTCGGCAGGAAATATGATGGGTCGCGGCGAATGAATATTACCGGATAATATGATTCTTAAGATATTAATGGAGGAGATAGAGATGACAGAACAGGAATGGAATGAATATGTAAATTTTGCTTCCGGCGGTGAATGGCCGATACCACGAGGCATGATCAGCGATTATAATAATTGGCTGTGCCGTTCTATTGTCGGCAGAGCTCTGTATTTCCGTGATAAGGTTGAGGAAGCGATGACAGTTCTTGCTACTGTTGTTGACGTTGAACCATCAATGGAGAAGGCAGAAAAAGGGATGCCGGAGGCAGAACACAAAATTCTTTGCCTCAGAGATATTGCCAAAATTATTTGGGGACTGACCAGCAATGCTGAAGTGGCACTTAATTATTGGGATCAGGCTATCGATCTTTGTGCAATGTATCAGCATCCGTTTGTCAGTGTGGCACGCGGCGAAATAAGTTATGGCCGTCTTATCATGCTGGTGGCTGCTGGTCAGGAAGATCAGGCTTGCAGCGAAGCACGTGTCATGACTGGGAAAGAACGTTTTGAGAGGGAAGGCATCAACAGCTATCGTTATTTTGCTTATCGCTTTCTTGCTGAGCGTGAACATGCCAAAGGTAACGTCCAAAAGTCAGTGTTGCTCTATGAAAAGGCTTTTTGCTATTATCCGAAATCAGCTGAAGGCGAACGCGATTATGCGGCCGCAGCCCAAATGACGGATCCGGAAGAACGTTATG
>CAYTOV010000104.1:0-4777 GCA_964439485.1 uncultured Acidaminococcales bacterium
TGGCTTCCCTGCATATTTCCAACAGATGTTCTTCAGTTCTCTGCACATATTCCTTGTCCTTCAATAAAAGCAAATTGCTGTGCACGTTATAGCAGGCACTGCGCAAAGCTGCTCTGGCTAAAAGGGCCGCAACCGTAGCATCTGTAATTGCACTGGGATTGCCTATTCTGACAAGTTTGGACGATAGGTGCAGGATATCCAGGCAGGAATCAGCAATTTTCATCGGTACCTCAGACGCATCATAAGCCGCTATTTGAATACTGTTTGTTCTAAATGCTTTTTCTTCATCAGTATTCTTCGGAAGCTTATATGCTTTCATAAAGCCATCAAATACTGCAGCATCTGCCGCAACTAATGCAAGCATTCTTGTTCTCAGTATTTCTGCACTTACCAGCAACGGGCGAATCTTATCTTCCACATCGGCGAACTTTTCTTTGCCTAATGTCAGATTAGAAACCATAGAAGTCAGTGCCGCCGCGATTGCTCCAGCTAAAGCAGCCGCTCCGCCACCGCCAGGAGTTGGTTCTTTGGAAGCGAGGTCGGTCAAAAAATCTTTGCATGATTTGTCAAGTAATTGTGTTTCCATTCTATCAGCCTCTCTTTATCAGGATGCAAGTCTCATATATCCCACCGACAGACGCCCGTCTGCCCGATAGTTAATGGTCTTTTCATTTCTCAGGGCAAAGTTGAAGAATTCCTTAATATCGCCAGCATACCTTATGTTTTCGCCCTTCGTTAAGGAGATGTAGCCATCTCCTCCCTTTGCCAGAAATTCGTTGGTGACTACTTTATACTGCTTATTTAAATCAATGAAACTACTGTCAGTCAGTCTACTTTCTATAATACGATTGCCTTGCGGTAAATCCAGGTCTACTCCCAGCTTAACACCAGCAAAACGTACTTCGCCAACCTTTTCATTGCCAACACCATATTCCAGCGCAGCCAGAAGGTCGCTACCTTTGAGCTGCATCACCACGATCTGATCTTTGTAAGGATATGCCTGCTGCATAGTTCTTAATGTTATTGGCCCGGCTGGAATGTCACTGCGGAAAGCTCCGCCATTCAAAATTGCCACATCAGCATTAAATCCTTTGAGCAGCAAATCCGTAAAATGTTCGGCCAAGCTTGATTCTCCGTACCTATCATTACTCAATGGATAAACATTCTGGGCAACGACACCGCTATATTTCTTATCAATATCAGCCAAAATAGGATCTACCATTTTAGCAATAGTAGGGCTTTCTTTCCATTTATCCTTGTTGACCGCAATCAAAGTCGCGTTAGCACCGATTATTTTTTTATCTATCCTGGAGTAAAGCAGGTGAATCTTGCCTATCGCTTCCCCGTTACTGCCAGCCTGTACTACCGGAATATCTTTGTAGGCACCAAAAACCTTCTGATGAGAATGACCAGTTATAGCAGCATCCGCACCATGTACTTGTTCCAATAGACCGGTAATTTCGCCCGTTATTTGCCCCTTATTATTCTGAAAGCTTGAACAGTGAGTCAAAAGAATAACGATCTGCGCACCCTTGCTGCGAACTTCATCAATATATTTTTGCACAGTTTCGGCTGTCGGCAGCAGCGTAACACCCTGGCTGTTTTTTTGACTGCTCTTAAGAAGCGTTTCTTCTGTTGCTACGCCTATAACAGCAATCTTCAAGCCATTGCGATTAAGTATTACATATGGTTTTACAAAATTGCCCTCTGCAAAACTCAGGTTTGCGGCCAGAAAAGGAAAAGTCGCCGCGCTAGCTTGTTTGGCAATAACTTTTTGATCATAGTCGAAAATATGATTGCCCATTACATCTGCTGAAAAGCCCATCTGGTTCATGGCATAGATCACCGGCATGCCTTCATATTCGTCTGCATCCAAAGTTCCGGCAAACATATCCCCGCCGCCCAGAATAATCGAACCGGCAGGATTCTGAGCTCCCAGCTGCTGGATTGCGCCAGCCAGGACAGCAGCGCCTGGCTTTGTACCTTCAGCCCTGAGCGTTCCATGAAAATCATTAACGGAATAGATATCGATTTCAACCAAAGGTTTCTCTTCAGCCATTACCGGCAGAGCAGCCATCATCAATACCATTACCATTAGAATAATTGCCCATATTCTTTTAATTCCTTGTTTCAACCGACACACCTCCATAAAAAATCATCACAGTACTATGTTTTCGTCATAGAGCCTTATTTCACCTTTTCTTTTCTTGAATTTTTATTTCATTGGTAGTATATTTATATGGTAAAGCAAGAAAGCGGGGACGTAGCTCAGCTGGGAGAGCGTACGGTTCGCATCCGTAAGGCCGAGAGTTCGATCCTCTTCGTCTCCACCAATAAATCTTGCTATTTTGTTATATGATATATTTTGTATGCCGTTTTGGCATATGCCAATTTGTAATGGGGGAATCGAAAAATGTTTGTTTTTAATTACATAAATATATATTTGAACTAGCTTTTTGCTGCGTCCGTGTATAGTTCACCGGCTCAAGCAAAAGGCTGTTTTTTATCTGCATAACATGATTTCCTAGTAATTCAATGCTTTTACTGCAATATTACCTGTCTAAGAATTTTTCTGCTTTAACTTTTTATGAAATGGCACAATCTATCTTACCGGGGGTTAACAATGAAGCAAAATACGAAGCACTTCAATCCATCCTATACAGTAACACGCCGATATGACAAAGCTTTGCGTTCCATTTATAATGAGCTTTTCGAAATAAACTTTACCGATGACATTTGCAGGCTTTTACATTACACCAGCAGTAAGCATAATCTCTTCTGCTGCGATGAAGAACCCTTCTCTGCACTTTTAAGCAAGACTGCTGAGCGAACAATTCATCCGGCGGATAAGGCCAGATTCCTTGAATTTTTTGATTTGGCAAAAATACGTGCTATTCTCTCTTCTGGAACTAAATACGCAAAAGATGAGTTTCGCAAAGCACATAGTGATAATAAATATCATAACTTTGCCATTACACTTATTCCTTTAGAGCAAAACTCAGGAAAAGAACATTTCCTTTGCTGTCTTGCAGAACTGGAAAACACAGAACAAGCTGAATCCCATCCAGTAAATAGAAAAGAAAACTATTATGACGAATTGACTGGTCTTCCCAGCAAAGCTGTATTCTACAAAAAAGTCCATGCTTTGCTAACAGCTAAATATGAACAGCATTATTGCATAGCTTTGTTTGATATTGATAAGTTCAAACTGGTCAACGATTTTTTTGGAGCTCACGCAGGTGACCGTCTATTATGCTATATCGCAAAACTTTTAGAAGAATATTTTGCCAAGAACGAGGATGCAGTTTATTGCCGGTTAGACGCTGACCGTTTCGCAGCCTGCTTCCTTTTTTCGCGCAAAGCTTATGCTGAATTGATTGATTATATTACTAACGGCCTACAGAAAAGTCCTCTGAATTTTGAGCTTGCCGCTTACTTTGGCCTCTATCTGCCAGAAACCCTTGACTTGCCGGTAAATATCATGTGTGATCGTGCAATGATGGCACAAAAAAGCATCAAAGGGCGCTTTGATAAGAACTACGCTTTTTATGAAGAAGGACTACGCAAAAAGCTACTGCACAAACAAGAAATTACCGGTCGCATGAATCAGGCTTTAAAAGAGAAACAGTTTGAAATCTACTTGCAGCCGAAAGTGCATTTGATTACCAATGAAATAGTTGGTGCCGAATCCCTTGTACGCTGGAACCACCCCACTTTGGGTTTACTTTCGCCAGGCGATTTCATCACTATCTTTGAAGAAAATGGCTTTATAACTAAGCTTGATGCCTTTGTCTGGGAAGAGACCTTCAGCCTGCTGCGCCAGTGGCTTAATGAAGGCCGCCGCACTTTCCCTATTTCTGTTAATGTTTCGCGTCTGGATTTGTTGGAACCGTCATTTTTCCAGATAATTACCAATTTAGTAGAAAAATATGCAATTGATCCTAAAATACTTAATCTTGAACTTACTGAAACAGCTTACGTAAAAAGATATGACGAAATAAAGCTGGTTACTGATAAATTGCGTGACTATGGTTTTTCCGTACACATGGATGATTTCGGCAGCGGATATTCTGCCCTGAATATGCTGCAGGATATTGCTGTAGACACCTTAAAAGTTGACTTGAATTTCATGTCTGGTTTTGCAGAATCAGGACGTGGCCGCAACATTCTTTCTTCCGTTATCCGCATGGCAAAATGGCTTGGTTTGCCGGTAGTCATTGAAGGCGTCGAAACTGAGGAACAGGTCGCCTTCCTTCGAAGCATTGGCTGCACTGTCGGACAAGGCTACTATTTTTCTAAGCCGGTGCCCGTAAATAAATTCGAGAAATATTTCAACGAAAATGAGCAGAAGGCAAAACCAGCAGCAAAGATCGAAAGCGTCTTTTCTCCAGACGCCCTTGTTAATATAGAAGATTTTTGGTCACCTGCTTCTGCCTTCAATCTCCTTTTTAACAGTTTGCAGGAGGCCTCAGCCATTTATGAGTATCATGACAATAATCTGGAGCTTTTGCGTGCCAATGACTGCTACTATGAATTACTGGGGATTCAACGTGAAAGCCTCTACTTTGCCGGCACTCACCTTCTTGACTATATTCACGCTGAAGACCGCGAACAGTTTGTGACGAATTTACCAATTGATGAAAGTGCGAGTCCTGTTAAACATACCTTCCGACGACTAGTATCTGACGGCAAAATTATCTGTCTGCATTCTCAGGTGCATTTTCTGGCCGGAGACGCTGAACGCAAACTTTATTATGCTTCTATCAGCAAGATTTAA
>CAYTOV010000105.1:0-2741 GCA_964439485.1 uncultured Acidaminococcales bacterium
TTTTAAGACGAATGATTAATAATCAGCGTTCACAAATAGGCCTTATGAAGGGTCTCGGCTACCATGGCTATGAAATCATTATTCACTATATCTACTATGCTTTGACAATTGCTTTTGCTAGTGTAGTTGTTGGTGTAGTTTTGGGAATACCGTCCTCAAATTATTTTTCTAAAATCTATAATACCTACTTTAATTTGCCTGGGAATTTGAAAGGTATAGCCATCAGACCTATTATTCTGGGCTTAAGCTTATGCCTCTTGACCAGCCTGCTAGCAGCCTTAACGGCGTCACGTGAAATTGTAGGCATCCTTCCGTCTTCAGCTATGCGGCCGGAACCGCCAAAGGCAGGTGCCAAAAGTTGGCTCGAACGTCACATCAAAAGTTTAGACAAGATAAGCGTTGGCTGGAAGATGACTATTCGCAACATGTTTCGCAATAAAGTGAGGACATTAATCACACAGCTGGTTGTAATTTTTGCCGTGGGGTTATTAGTCTGCTCATTTTTCCTTAATGATGCAGCGGACTATATGATGCGAAAGACATTTTACGAAAGTCAAAGTTATGACATGACAATTCGCTTTGATACCATGCAGCCGGAACGTGAGCTTTTGAATATAGGACGGATTGACGGTGTGCAAAGGGTTGAAGCTTTTATGGAGATACCTGTAAGGATTTATTATCAGGGACGATATGAAGACGATGTTTTAATAGCATATGATACGGACTTAAGTATGAAAAAACTCGAGAACACACAGGGGGAACAAATTCATATACCGGCAGAAGGGATACTTTTGAATCAAAGGACCAAAGACAAATTGGGCGTTGCTAGCGGAGAAACAGTGGAGATAGAAACACTTTTATCTTATGGACAGACTAATTGGAGCAAAACCCTTATTTTTGGCAGCGTAAACCAAATGATTGGGGCTGGTTCATATATAGATTTGCAACAGGCAAACCAGATTATGAAGGAACAGAAGCTGGTTTCTGGAGCAATGCTGAAAGTAGATCAAGACAAAATAAGTCATGTGGAAACTGAAATAAACAAAATGCTGGAGGTATCCTCAGTTTTGCAACAAAGAAAAGAGGTCGCAAACTGGGAACAGCTTTTGCAAACTCTCGATATTTCTACAGGGATTATTTCTTTGTTTGGAATACTTTTGGGGCTTGCCATCGTTTACAATTCATCTGTTATGAATATGTCTGACAGGCGAAGGGAAATTGGTTATATGCGTGCTATTGGTTTTAGCAGTAACGAGATTTCAAGGTTGCTATTTCGTGAGAATATCATATATTTGATTTTCGGAACAATTTTAGGCTTGTCTTTTGGAAGACAGCTTGTCGGCGCTTATATGAAATCGGTTGAAAATGATTTGTACACTTTACCGATAATAATTTATCCTCGCACCTATGTTCTCGCTACAGTGGGCGGCATTATTTTCATACTAATTGCTCATTTTTTATCAACAAAAGATATCAAGAAGATGGATTTGGTCGAAGTGTTGAAGAGC
The DNA here is from genome assembly GCA_964439485.1 of uncultured Acidaminococcales bacterium. Lineage (GTDB taxonomy): Bacteria > Bacillota > Negativicutes > Acidaminococcales > Acidaminococcaceae > RZYP01. Next base: position 1,509 of record CAYTOV010000105.1, read on the forward strand.
CCTGAATAGATAAAAAGTTAGATGAAAATATTTCCGGATGGGAGTACACCAATGGAACATAAAGTGATTTTGAAACTGGAACGAATTACTAAAATATATGATATGGGTGAAGTCAAAGTTGAGGCTTTGAAAGAGACTTCCTTAGATATTTATGCCGGAGAAATTCTGGTTATTCTTGGTCCCAGCGGCAGCGGCAAAAGTACTCTTCTGAATATTATGGGCGGAATGGATTTGCCGACAAATGGGAATGTATTTTTTGAAAACCAAGATATCAGTGGTGGCAGCGAAACGGTGTTAACTCATTACAGACGTAATGAAGCTGGATTTGTCTTCCAGTTTTATAATTTGATCCCTGATCTGACTGCCCGCGAGAATATTGAACTAGCCGCAAATCTTGTGGCAAAGCCACTATCTATTGATAATGTTTTAAAAGAAATGAACATGCACGACAGGATGGATCATTTTCCTTCCCAGATGAGTGGCGGCGAACAGCAGCGCATTTCAATAGCAAGGGCTGTAGTAAAAAATCCGCGAATTATGTTTTGTGATGAACCAACAGGAGCTTTGGACTATCAAACAGGGAAGTTGATTTTGGAGCTGCTGAAAAAAATCAATGAAGAAACCGGTTGCACTATAGTTTTAATAACTCATAACGCTGCTATCGGAGCCATGGGGGACAGAGTAGCACGCATGCGCAGCGGTGAGATTGTGGAAATAACAGAGAACATAAGTCCTCTTTCTCCGGATAAGATTGAGTGGTAATTTGGTTTGGAGGTCTGGAATCATGAAAAAGATGATAATTTACGTAGGCATTATTGCATTGATTCTGGCGGGACTAATATATTGTTTTTACTATAACGTTGCTGCGGTCGAAGTCGTTAAGGCCAAGAGAGGCAATATTGAACGCACTGTGGTGGATACCGGCTACGTACAAGCAGTTGACGATTATGAAATTTATTCTGAGCAAGATGGAAAAATTATCAAATTGGATGTTGTCAGAGGACAAAAAGTTCTTAAGGACCAGACTATTATGGTGCTGGAAAATCAAGACATTGCAATGGTTTCCCAGTATTTTCTGGCGGAAGTGACACGGGCCCAGACAGAAGTCAGCTCTACTGAGGCAGCATTGGCCAAAGCAAACCTGGAACTGGCTGATGCACAGATAAATTACGAGCGTACACGTAAATTATTTGAGGCAGGTGCTGTATCTCAGGCAGAATTAGATGCAAGCGC
>CAYTOV010000105.1:2841-4728 GCA_964439485.1 uncultured Acidaminococcales bacterium
GAAGAAAAACTTTCAACATTGGGAGTTCTGCAGAGGAGAGTTCCGGTTATTATTAAATTAGACAATACCGCTAATTTAAAACCAGGCTATGAAATAAGGGTAAGTGTCATAACGGCCAGCCGTGAGAACGTTATCATATTACCAAGACAGGCAATCTTTTCCGACTCTATTGGTCAAAAAAAGGTAATGTTGGCCGCAGATAACAAGGTAAGACATGTCAGTGTCAAGACGGGGCTGATGGATAATAGGAATATTGAAATAACAGAGGGCATAAATGTAGATGATATTGTGATAAAAGACGCCAATAAGATCATCAAAGAAAACACCAGGATTCGTTTTAAGCAAGAGTAAAAAATGCAGGATATGGGTGAATTTTGTAGAATTAAAAAAAAGTCAAAGAATATTTTGCCCAATAGGCAAAGGAGGGTAATTGATGAAAGTATTATTATTAAATGGCAGTCCGCATGAAAAAGGTTGTACATATACAGCTCTGGCAGAAATTGCCAAAGAGTTGGCAAAAGAAAATATTGAGTCAGAAATTTTGCAAGTCGGCAGTAAGCCTGTTAAAGGTTGCATTGCTTGTTATGCATGTATTAAGCTGAACAACGGCCATTGCATTTTTAACGATGATTTGGTTAACCCCGTTATTGATAAAATTAAAGAGGCAGACGCTATTGTTGTAGGCAGTCCTGTTTACTATGCAGGCATCTCTGGTCAGATAAAGTCGCTGCTGGACAGGGTGTTTTTTGCTGGTCGCGATATTTTTGCCAATAAGCTTGCGGCAACAGTTGTCAGCTGCAGACGTGGAGGCGCAAGTGCTTCCTTTGATCAGCTGAACCACTATTTTATGATGAAGAACATGCCGGTTGTAAGTTCGCAGTATTGGAATCAGGTTCATGGCAGCAATGCGGAAGAAGTTGTGAAAGATTATGAAGGAATGCAGACTATGCGCACACTGGCCAAGAATATGAGCTGGCTTTTGAAGTCCATTGAAGCTGGCAAGCAGAATGGTGTTAAATTACCGGAATACGAAACAGTAATTCAGACGAACTTCATACGTTAGAAATATCACAAACAAATTTTGGAGGCCAAATATATGCTAGGATTAAAGGGAAAAACAGTTTTTATCAGCGGAGCAAGCAGCGGTATCGGCAAGGCTAGTGCTGAAGCTTACGCTATGGTTGGAGCACGCCTGATCCTTTGTGCACGCGGCATAGATAAAATAACAGGTTTAGCGGAAAAGTTAAAGGAGCACTACGAGACCGAATGTATAGTGATAAAATTGGATGTGCGAAACCGCTCAGCGGTTGAAGAAGCAATTGATACTTTGCCGGAGGACTGGAAAAAGATAGATATCCTTATAAACAATGCCGGCGGGGCACTAGGTCTTGAAAAACTCCATGAAGGTGATCCCGGGGACTGGGATACCATGATTGACACAAATATCAAGGGCTTGCTTTATCTTACACGCAAAATAGTGCCATTAATGCTGAAATACCAGCTGAATGGGCATGTTGTTAATATTGGTTCTATTGCCGGTATTGCCGCCTATCCTAATGGTGCCGTATACTGTGCAACAAAAGCGGCTGTTCATTGTCTGAGTGATGGTTTGCGGATGGATTTAGTTGATAAACCAATTCGTGTTACTAATATCCAGCCGGGTATGACCGAAACTAATTTTAGTAACGTGAGATTCCACGGCGATGAGAAAAAAGCAGCAAATGTTTACGCAGGCATCAAACCTTTGACAGCGGAGGATATAGCTGACATCGTTATTTATGCTACCAGCGCACCGAAACATGTGCAGATTTGCGAAGTAACTGTTACGCCTACCAACCAGGCTACTGGCGGCGTAGTTTATAAAACAAATTCATAAATGAGTATATG
>CAYTOV010000106.1:0-4663 GCA_964439485.1 uncultured Acidaminococcales bacterium
GGCAAAACGATAGGTCTCGTACCGACCATGGGCGCGCTGCACGAAGGACATGCTTCCTTAGTGAAAGCAGCCAATCAGGAAAACGATGTTGTCGTTGTCAGCGTTTTTGTTAACCCTACACAGTTCGGACCGACGGAAGACCTCGACAGCTATCCGCGTACCCTTGATGCCGACTGCAAACTGGCTGAAGCACAGGGAGCCGATATCGTGTTTGCTCCATCACCGAAAGAGATGTACCCCAGCGAAGATATGACCTGGGTCGAAGTTACCGGCGACGTGACCAAAGTGCTGTGCGGCAGGTCAAGACCGATTCATTTCCGCGGCGTTACGACTGTAGTCAGCAAGCTCTTTAATCTGGCCCAGCCGGACAGAGCCTATTTCGGGCAGAAGGATGCCCAGCAGGTACAGGTTTTGAAACGCATGGTCAAAGATTTGTTCTTCAATCTGCAGCTGAGAATCATGCCAATAGTGCGTGAAGCCGACGGTCTCGCCAAGAGCTCCCGCAATACTTATCTGTCTGCTGAGGAACGCAAGGCAGGACTGATTCTATCGAAGAGCCTGAAACATGCGAAGGAACTCTTTGCTGCCGGTGAGCGCGATCCTCAGAAACTGGTCGCAGCAACGACGGCGATGATCAAGACAGAACCAATGGCAGACATCGACTATGTAGAAATTTATCAAATGCCTGACCTGAACGCATGCCAAACTCCTATGCAGGGTGAAAATCTTCTGGCCCTGGCAGTCAGATTCGGTACAACAAGACTAATAGACAATACTATTTTGGAGGTAAAATAATGCTTTACAACATGTTCCACGGCAAAATCCACAGAGCCACCGTTACAGAGGCTAATCTTGAATATATGGGTTCGATTACGATTGACTCGACCCTGATGAAACTCGCAGGTATCCTGCCGGGTGAACGCGTACAAATCGTTGACAACAATAACGGCGCCCGCCTGGAGACCTATGTCATCGAAGGCGAACCGGATTCCGGAGTTATCTGCCTGAACGGTGCGGCAGCGCGCAAAGTTACTGTCGGCGACAAAGTCATCATTATTGCCTACGCGATGATGACGCACCAAGAAGCACAAGACTGCGTGCCCAAAGTGGTCATGGTGGATGATGACAACCGTCCGCTGAAGGTCCGCGGGACAGAACTTGCCGGTGAAATAGGCTAAGATATGCTGGAATGGCTGCATCCCTTTGTTCGATTGAGCAGAGGGGTGCTTTTTTATTTGTTCACGGAATTTTTGCTTGTGTAAAAGGCGAAATAGAAGTATTATGTTACTGTTAATTCTATTAACTAACCATTATATTTTAGCTTTAAGAAAGCAGAGGGATTGTTCAGATGGGTGAAAAAAAGACCCCGAAAAAACCATTAATTTATTACTACCTGGTAGCGATTTTGATTATTTATCTCTTCAACTCGGTCATCGCGCCGATGTACTTCAGCCCGAAGGTAAAGGAAATTTCCTATGGTAATTTCTTGCAGAAGGTTGATGAAGGGCAGGTATCCAAAGTTGAAATAACTTCGAATAAAATTGCGGTAGTCGCCAAAGACGAAACAGATAAAACTATTTACGTGACCGGCCGTGTCGAGGATCCGGATCTGGTCAACCGCCTGGTGAAGAGCAAGGTAGAATTCTCGCAGGTAATCCCGAAGGAAAGTTCGCCAATCAGCAACTTCTTCACGAACTGGATCCTGCCAATCTTTATTTTCTTCATTATAGGACAGCTGTTCATGCGTTTCATGGGTAATAGGATGGGCGGCGGCAATGCGATGAGCTTTGGTAAGAGTAACGCCAAGGTCTATGTAGAGGCCCAGACCGGCAAAAGTTTTGCCGATGTCGCCGGGCAGGATGAGGCTAAGGAAGCCTTGAAGGAACTGGTCGACTTCCTGCATAATCCGGATAAATACAGAAAAATTGGTGCTAATATGCCGAAGGGTGCTTTGCTTGTAGGCCCTCCTGGTACAGGTAAGACGCTGCTCGCGAAAGCAGTAGCCGGCGAAGCGAAGGTACCGTTCTTCTCCATTTCCGGGTCCGAATTTATCGAAATGTTCGTTGGTATGGGTGCCGCGCGAGTGCGTGACCTGTTCAAACAAGCACAGGAAAAAGCTCCATGTATCGTCTTTATCGACGAAATTGATGCCATTGGCCAGAAACGTAACAGCGGACAATTCGGCGGCAACGATGAACGTGAACAAACTTTGAACCAATTACTGTCCGAGATGGATGGCTTCGACGGCAGCAAAGGCGTTGTCATTCTTGGTGCGACCAACAGACCGGAAACACTGGATAAAGCGCTCCTGCGCCCAGGCCGTTTTGACCGCCGCATACCAGTAGAGCTTCCTGACCTTAAAGGCCGTGAAGCAATTCTGACCGTACATTCCGCTAATATCAAGATGGGTAACGATATTGATTTCAATGCGATTGCCCGTGCTACCAGCGGCGCTTCCGGTGCCGAGCTGGCTAATATTATCAACGAAGCAGCCCTGCGTGCTGTTAAGCTGGGCCGCGAATACGTCATTCAGAGTGACCTGGAAGAATCGGTGGAAGTTGTTATTGCCGGTTACCAACGTAAAGGCGCGGTAATTTCACCGCGTGAAAAGAAAATAATCGCGTACCACGAAATTGGTCATGCCCTGGTTGCCGCTAAGCAATCAGAGTCAGCACCGGTTCATAAGATTACTATTATACCGCGTACTTCCGGTGCACTTGGCTACACAATGCAGGTAGCGGAAGAAGAATCTGTACTCTTGACCAAAGAAGAAGCTTTCAACAAGATTGCTACCCTGACCGGCGGTCGTACAGCCGAAGAAGTAATTTTCGGCACCGTCACGAGCGGTGCTTCCAATGATATCGAGCAGGCAACACGTATGGCACGCGCCATGGTAGCCCGTCTCGGCATGAGTAAAGAATTTGACATGATGGCACTCGAAACCATCAACAACCAATATCTGGGCGGCGACGCTTCCCTGATTTGCTCGGCAGAAACTTCAACGAAAATTGATGCCGAAGTTCTCGCTATAATCAAGGCAGCACATGCGAAAGCCAGAGATATTCTGGAAACCAACAAAGACAAGCTGCATGAACTTTCCGCCTTCCTGCTGGAAAAAGAAACCATTACCGGTGTGGAATTCATGGAAATCCTCAACCGCAAACCGGCAGAAGAGAAGGAAGAAATTGCTGCTGCAGTCACAGTTGAAGCAGAAACTACTATTTAACATAAGTACCTCAAGTAGCGCCCTATAATTTCAAAGAATATTTGTAAGCAGGTGCCGCAAAAATGCGGCACCTGCTTTTTTTAAGAATCTTAAGGCTCCTCCAGACGGGGGAGCTGTCACGAAGTGACTGAGGGAGGGATTTCTTATATCGAAGATTTATTTAAGAAAAATGAGCAGGTAATGGTCGTTTTTGAGCGAATAGAAATCTTATAGTACAATCAAACCAAAGGAGCTCTGCTATATGGCAAAGAAGCAAGAAATAACGATTCGCAGTTCAGCTGCCGAATATCTGACCTTTGTCGCTGCAACAGGCGAAAACCAAGATAATATAGAAATGCGCTATGAAGATGAAAACATCTGGCTGACGCAAAAGATGCTGGCAACTTTGTATGATGTGTCTGTACCAGCAATTAATCAACATATAAAGAAGATTTTTGCTGATAACGAATTAGATGAAGATACAGTTATTAAGAAATACTTAATAACTGCCAGTGATGGTAAAACTTATGATACTAATCATTACAACCTGCAGATGATTATCGCAGTCGGGTTTAAGGTTAATTCCGAGCGAGCGGTGCAGTTTCGCAAATGGGTTAACCAAATAGCGAAAGAATATACGATCAAAGGCTGGGTAATGGACGACGAACGCCTGAAGCGAGGGACCTATCTCACTGATAAATACTTTGAAGAACAGTTGGCGAGAGTGCGGGAAATTCGTGCCAGCGAACGCAAATTTTATCAGAAGGTTACCGACCTGTATGCGACGGCCGTCGATTATGATAAAACTGCCAAGATGACTAAACGTTTTTATGCAACGGTGCAGAACAAAATGCATTTCGCCGTACACGGTCATACTGCTGCCGAGCTGATTATGGATAGAGCAAACAGCGAAAAAGAGCATATGGGACTAACGACCTGGCAGGATGCTCCGGATGGCAAAATAAAAATAACCGATGTCACGGTTGCGAAAAACTATTTAACAGAATTTGAAATTGAACAATTGAATCGTATGGTCAGTTCCTATCTTGATTTTGCGGAAAGTATGACCAAGCGCAAAATACCTCTTACCATGCAGGACTGGGAAATACGTCTAAATGCCTTTATTGAAATGTTTGAATACGGATTATTAAAGGATGCCGGCAAAGTATCTGCTGCTATTGCCAAACTGCATGCTGAAACGGAATTTGAAAAATACCGCATTACCCAAGACCAGTTATTTTTATCTGATTTTGATAAATACATATTGGAATTGGAAGAGAAAAGCATGAAAAAATAAGATGACTATTATAAAAGCAGCCCGGATCACACAACAGTGTGGACCGGGCTGCTAAACGTTAGGGGAGGAATTTGCTAAGTTTCTTTCACAATGCGAGCATCAAGTGCATACTTGCGGATGATCTCAATGCCCATCAGGCAATTTTCCATCTTCGCATAGCT
>CAYTOV010000107.1:0-4614 GCA_964439485.1 uncultured Acidaminococcales bacterium
TATTGCGGACAAAACCAATACTGCCGTAAATGCCAGATGTGTGATGATGCCAAAAGCCATTCCCAGCCAACTTACGGGACCGCCATATGCAGCACATTCTCCAAACATTTTTGCCACCTCCCTTTTGATGATGTTATCATACTATTCCACTATGAATATATTATGAAAAAGTTGTGAAGAAATTATGAAGATTTCACTATTTTTAGAAAAAGGCCGGCAGCGAATTTAATCGTTGCCAGCCTTTTAAGCATACTTTTTTAAATTAGATAAATAGGTCGCAAGAATTAGTCAGAGGTATGTTGCCTTTAATATCCTATAATCAACTTCACATATTATCCGTAATTTTGTGCCTATGTATGCAAGATAACGAAAAAACACCGCAAAAAACATTGTTGGAATTATAAACATTGAGCTTCTCAACGCCAAACTCTGTCATTAAGCGAATACCATCCATTAAGGTATTTTCATAAGTAATAATAGGCAAAGCATTATCAAATTTTTCCCCGTTTTCCAAAATCGTCACATCTTTTATTTTTGTTGCATTTAGATAGGCCCCATACTGCTTCGTTCCAAAGAATGAAGATACGTAGTCGTTTTTCGGTCCGAATATAAGGTCTTCTTTCGTACCTTCCTGTTCTACCTTGCCATTATTTAATAGAACAATGCGAGTCGCCATATGAAAAGCTTCCTCAATATCGTGGGTTACAAAAACAATGGTTTTATTTAAATTTTTAAACAGTCGTTTAACCTCATCCTGAAGATTTTTTCTAACCAAGGCATCAACAGCTCCAAAGGGCTCATCCATTAAAATCAGTTCAGGGTCAGCAGCCAGTGCTCTGGCAACTCCTACTCTCTGTTTTTGTCCGCCGCTAAGCTCCTTGGGCAACTTTGCTAAATAGGTGATGTCAAGTCCAACCATCTCAATTAATTCTGCAGCTCGTTTTTTCCTGCTTGTCTCAGCTATCCCCATAATTTCTAATACATAAGAGATATTCTTTTCAATACTCAGATGGGGAAAAAGCCCTGTACTTTGAATGACATATCCTATGCCGCGCCTCAACTCAATAACATCCCAATCCTCAATCGGTCTATTTTTTATATAAATTTTTCCCTTATCTTGTTGATGAAGACGGTTAATCATTTTCAGCAAGGTCGTCTTGCCACAACCAGATGGTCCAAGCAAAGCAACGATCTCACCTTTCTGAATGTTAAGCGTCAAGTCACTGATAACGTAATTCTGCGCATCGTATGATTTATAAACATTCTGAAAAGATACCATATTCATTAAATCATGCCCTCTTCTCGCAGAAATTCCTTAGCTACCAAAGCTGGATCTTTCTTTTCTATCTCCACAGCATAATTCATCTTTATCATTTTTTCATCAGAAATTTTTCCTGTTAATTTTCCTAACAGGTTATCTAGTTCCGGATATTTTTTAAGCGTTTCTTCCCTGATTAAAGTCGCTGCCTCATAGGCAGGAAAATAATTACGGTCATCTTTAAGTACTTTTAATTTTTCTTTAAGCAATAATCCATCAGTTGAAAAAGCATTAATGACATCAACCTTTTTAGAAGCTATCGCGACATATTTCAGGCCGATGTCCATTTCTTTCTTATCTTTAAAGTTAAAGGCATAAGTCTTTGCTAACCCGTTATAACCGTCGTCTCTTTCAAAAAAATCATATTCAGCTCCAAAAATATACTGACTGCTAACACTAGCCAAATCAGAAAATGTGTTTATGTTATTATCCATAGCAGTTTTTTCCGGCAGCGCGAGAGTGTAAGTATTGTTGAATCCGTAACGCCCTAGCCATTTAATATGAAATTTTTCCGAATATGCTTTTTTCAAAGCATCATACATCGGCTCTTTGCTCTTCCCAGGCTCTTCTTTTAAGACAAACAACCAGGCCGTACCTGTATATTCAGGATATATATCGACATCGCCTTTTAACATAGCAGGATGAATATTGCTGGTTCCGCCGCCAATGCCCAGCTTTCTTTCTACTTTTATATCAGTTTTATTTTCAATAAGTTGGGAAATAATTTCTGCCAAAATATACTGCTCCGTATGAGGCTTGGAGGCTACTGTAATCTTCTTTTCTGTTTTGGTGCAGCCAGCAGTTACCATTAACAAAATGAGCAACATTAATGCAATGCTTTTCATTTTCATTTTCTTCCCACCTTTTCTACATTTTTTTGTTTACCAGCTTTTCCAAGCTTCCTATCGTAAAATCAGCTGCCAAGGCAAGCAGTGCAACAAGCAAACTGCCCGCTACTGTCATTTGAGGAAAATTTGTTGTTATTCCTCGCCAAATAGCAACCCCCAAACCGCCCGCTCCAATGAAAGAAGCAATACCACCAAGAGCAATGGTCATAACAACCATTGTTCGAAAACCTGCCATCACAATCGGCATTGCCATAGGCAACTGAACTTTAACAAGAAGTTGATAATCTGTACTTCCCATAGCCACAGCCGATTCCACCACCTCTGGATCGACAGATCTGATGCCAGCATAAGTATTTCTTATAATAGGTAACAACCCATAGACAACTAGCGCAATTAGTGCGCTGGTCGAGCCAATCCCTGTGATGGCTACCAAAAAACCGAATAAGGCTATAGAAGGTATGGTATAAATAAAATTTGTTGTCAGCATAAGAAAAGACGCAAATTTATTATGTCTTGTCATAATTATGCCAGCTGTAACGCCAATAATTGTAGTAATAAATATCGCTATAGCTGATAAATAAATATGTTGAAAAAGTAGTTCAATGAAAAAAACTCTTCTTTCAAATACTAAATTTAAAACGTCTGTCATCAATTGCATCATTTTCTCCATTTGCTTTACTATATTTTTCGTCAATTAATTTAATAAAAATACTAGCTGCAACACTTATCATCCTTATTATAATTCCCTCAAGATGCAGGTTCAATGTGAATGTCGGATTTTTGCAAAAATTCTATGTTTATATCTTTCTTTTTTACAAGGGAATCCAGAAGCTCAAAAATAATTCTTCTCGTCCGGTGTCAATTGATCGCTTTATTAATCTTCGCAAGCCAAGATCCTACTCGCTGACAAATTTTCCATGAACCAGTATATAAAAAAAACAAATCAATTTTTTAGCCATACAATCAATCGGTAACAGCCGGCAATAGATAACACTGACAACACCGGCGAAAGTTCAGCCAAACCCTGCATTCCTTGGCTTAGTACCGCAAAAAGCGGCAAGAGAAAGACAACAATGCGAGCGGCTTGCAAACGTTTCCAATCCATTGGCAAGGCTTGCAAATCACCCACTGATTTTGGAGGTGGCGTAAATAGCAGCAATAACAATAAACCAATTCCTCCCGCAGCTACAATCGCTGTAACAAAACCAGGCCATGATTGGCTAACCACCAAAACGTACGATTTAGTCCAAACAGCCTCACCAGCCGCTGCCAAACCAAACCAGCGATGACGCGGCAAAGGATTAACCAAAACTGAGTCCAAAATAAAAGCGACTGCGGTGCACATCAATACGTACCAAGCACCAGACCAGGCAAGCCAGCTTGCCAATAGCAGCACAAGCGAGGAATCGGTCGGCTTTGCAGGCACTCCAAGGCTACGATTGACAACCCGAAGTAAAAGCAACGCTAAAAACACTAACGAAAAATTGGGTGTTCCTACTAAGACTGCCAGAACAACAGCAGGTGTGATCGCTAAAAACGCTACGATGTTGGCATCAGGATCAAGTTCCCGACCTAGTGCCCACGTTAAAAACACTACCCCTGCTAATTGCCCGCCTTGTAGTAAAGCTGCCATAAACTCGCTGTGCAGATAAAACAACCGCCACAGGCTAACTGAGATCAGCGTTGCCACCGATAATACAGCAATCGCTACATTTGTTGGATACGCCGGATCTACCGGGCGTCCTAGATGGGTAAAACGCTCCATTCCCATATTAACCCTCCTAAGGAATACAATACGTTCAAGCTTTAAGCAAACCCTGCTTGCAATTAGGAAAATTGAGAAGCTTAAGTCGTATCGAAAGAATCTTTACGAAATTTCGACAAATTGCAGAGAGCCCACTTTTATACTATTTACCAATTACCAAAAATGAGCAACCTTCATAATAAGGTTACTCATTTTTTACAACGGTTACTGAATCACCGTTCTTGCCTATATCACGATTATAACATGTTTATACAGAATTTTCTCAAATATGACCAGTATAGTAAAGTATTCACTTGCCTTTCAATAGGCTCAAAATAAAAACAGGCCTTGAAAACAGCTTATTTGCTTTATTTTCAAGGCCTGTACTATTTAATTTTTCCAGACAATGCTTCGTCGAACCAGGTGGATAAATACAATGGCCTCGGCTAAACTTCATCCATCTTTTGCATAATATTTATAATGAAAAAATATCCTTTTCTCTATAAATTTCAATCAATAGAAATCAATTGGTACTTATCATTGCCCATCTTAAGCTCGCGCATAGCCGTGAGCTGATGAAGCCCATGCCGCGATTCGATGCGTTCTACAAGGTCATGATTATCTGTCCGCTGATAAACCAAATCAATAGATGCCTGGTCAACTGCCAAAATGTCTGTGGATGCCACAATCCCGATATCACCAAT
>CAYTOV010000108.1:0-4578 GCA_964439485.1 uncultured Acidaminococcales bacterium
GTTGTCGGTGTTTTGCGTCTTAGCAGCGCGTATTCGCGTTCGCCGCTTTTTATCAGCCGCTCCATCAAAAGATTTTCCCAATTATATCCGAAAGTTACTTATGAAATATATGAAGCAATTGCTACTGAGCAAACGCAGCAATTGTTAAATGGCGTGGCGGAAATCGGCATTACCACTACCAAACTGGATCGTCCGGAACATTTTGATGTTTTGTTCTCACGCCCTGAGTATATGGTCGCTGTTTTTAATGTTGAATCACCCTGGCTGGATGACAAAAAGACTTTGAGCTTGAAAGACCTGCAGAACATTCCGCTGAGCTTGTCGGGCAGCGGCGGCGCGATCTTTCGTAGGATTTGCCGGGATTCCAACTTTACGCCCAAGATCATGAGCGTCAATACAACGAAATCAACTACCCTGCAGTGGGCTAAGGATAATATCGCTGTTGCAATAGTTACTGCTGAGGACAGCGAATATTTTGGCGATCAGCTCGTCATAAAAAAACTTAACGATAAGCGTTTTATTATGCAAAAAGACATAGTGAAGGTCAAAGACAGGCCATTATCGAAGATAGCGGAAAAATTCGTTCAATTCTACGGCGAACAGCGTAGCAGCGAGAAGAAGTAGCGGATTAAGAGGACAGCGGGTTGTACAAAAACAGGAAAGCTAACTGCCATAAATATTATGCGCAGTTAGCTTTCCTTGTTTTGAGGGGAAATATGGATTTGTGTGTGGTTAGTTTCTGATCAGGTAATCAGAAACACTCAGCGCAGCATTAGCGCCTGCTCCCATGGAAATAATTATTTGTTTATACGGTGAATCGGTACAATCGCCGGCGGCAAAAACACCGGGTATGTTGGTTGCACCATATTTATCGACGATAATTTCGCCGAAGGCGTTCAAGCCAAGCGTTCCCTTTAACCACTCTGTATTCGGTAAGAGACCGATTTGAATGAAGATGCCATCAACGGCAAGCTTTTTCTGTTCATTTTGCAAGCAATCCAGGTAGGTAAGTCCCTGCACTTTTTCACTGCCGAAAATCTCAGTTGTCTTGGCATTGGTTATTACCGTGATGTTTTTCTTGCTGTAGATACGGCTCTGTAAGATTTCATCGGCCGTAAGTTTGTCAGATGCCTGCAAAAGCGTTACATGGCTGGCAAGACCTGCCAGATCGATTGCTGCTTCGACACCGGAATTGCCGCCGCCGATAACAGCGACATCTTTACCTTTGAACAAAGGACCGTCACAGTGAGGGCAGTAGGCTACGCCTTTCGCCTTGAACTCAGCTTCGCCGGGTACGTTGATATTGCGCCAACGGGCACCGGTTGCTATAATTAATGTTTTGCTGCGCAGGCTGGCGCCGCTTTCCAGTTCGATCTCTATCAGCTCGGCTTTCTTCAGGGTTTTGACCTTTTGCAGCTTGATAACATCAATATCATAGGAACGAAGATGCTCCTCGATGTTGGCGGCAAGAGTCGGACCTTCAGTGTATTTGATGCTGATGAAATTTTCGATGCCGAAAGTATCATTGATCTGCCCGCCTAGCTTTTCGGCTAACAGCCCTGTGCGCAGTCCTTTGCGGGCTGCATAGATGGCTGCACTCGTGCCGGCAGGGCCACCGCCGATTACCAGCACATCATAGGGTTCTTTGGCAGCTAAATCAGCAAGCTCCGGCTTGATATCAAGCTTGGAGAGAATTTCTTCGAGCTCCATACGTCCGCTGCTGAAAGGCTGACCGTTGAGATAAACGAAAGGTACGGCTAAGATGTTCTTGGCTTCGACTTCTTCCTTAAATATAGCTCCGTCAACCATCGTATGCGTAATATTGGGATTAAGCAGACTCATGATGTTTAAGGCCTGTACGACCTCGGGACAATTGTGGCAGGTCAGGCTGACGTAGGTCTCGAAATTGAAGGTGCCTTTAATATTCTTGATCTGGTCCACAAGGGAAGCATCTATCTTGGGCGGATAACCACTTTTCTGCAATAAAGCGAGCACAAGGGAGGTGAATTCATGCCCCAAGGGGATGCCGGCAAAAGTGATGCCGGTATCTTGATTGGTCTTATTGATGCTGAAACTCGGTACCCGGGGCAAAGCAGTCTCTTCGACGTGAATTTTGGCGGATAAGCCGGCTAATTCCCGAACGAACTCTGACATTTGTGCCGAAGCAGAGTCATCAGCTACACTGACCTTGATCAGAATATCGTTTTCCATCAATTGCAAATATTGACTTAATTTTTCCCTGACATCATTATCAAGCAGCATGGTCGATTACCCTCTTAAATCTTGCCGACAAGGTCAAGGCTTGGTTTCAGGGTTGCTGAACCTTCGTGCCATTTGGCCGGGCAAACTTCATTAGGATTTTTTCTGATATATTGTGCAGCTTTGATTTTGTTAAAGAGAGCGCTTGCGTCACGGCCGATACCACCGGCGTTGATCTCAACTGCCTGAATGACACCGTCCGGGTCGATGATAAAGGTACCGCGGTCTGCTAAGCCTTTTTCTTCAATTAGTACTTCAAAGTTTCTGGAAACGACATGAGATGGGTCGCCGATCATGAAGTAGGTAATTTTTTTGATGGCGTCAGATGTATCGTGCCATGCTTTATGGGTGAAATGAGTATCGGTAGATACGGAATATACTTCTACCCCCAGCTCTTGCAGGGCAGCATATTGATTTTGCAGGTCTTCGAGTTCGGTAGGGCAAACGAAGGTGAAATCAGCAGGATAAAAGCAAACGACACTCCATTTGCCTTTGAAATTAGCATCTGTAATTTCCACGAATTTACCGTTATGATAAGCTTGCGCTGTGAAAGGTTTTACTTCTGTTCCGATTAATGACATGTTTAATTCCTCCTAAAAGTTAGATAAATTTTATTTGATAACAACTTATAATTAATAATAGTTATCTGTTGAGTTAAATTATTGTATAAAGCAAGGAAAATGTCAAGTATAATTTTAGACATTTTTTTAAAAAATTCATATCCTACCATATTGATTATATATGAAATGGGGAATATAATAAGTAAACGGAGGTGCTCAAATGAGTGAATTGCTTAAAATAGAAAATCTGCATGTGTCAGTAGGCGACAAAGAACTGCTGCACGGCATTAATTTAACAGTAGAAAAAGGTAAGGTGCATGTTATCATGGGCGTGAACGGCGCTGGTAAATCCACGCTGATGCACGCTATCATGGGTAACCCTGCTTATAAGATTACAAAGGGCCGTATATTATTCGAAGGTCAGGATATCACGGAGCTTTCGGTTGATAAGCGCGCTAAGTTGGGGATCTTCTTGTCTTTCCAGTCACCTGTGGCTGTGGCGGGCATTACTATGGAAAATTTCATCCGTACGGCCAAAACAACGGTTAGCGGTCAGCAGCAGAAGGTCTTTGCATTTAAAAAGCTGCTGAAGGAAAGAATGAGCAATCTCAGCATGGATGCTTCTTATGCAGAACGTTATCTGAATGATGGCTTCTCCGGCGGCGAACGTAAGAAGAGCGAAATTCTGCAGATGCGCCTTTTGGATCCGAAACTCGCGATGCTGGATGAAACTGATTCCGGTCTTGATGTTGATGCGGTGCGTATCGTTTCCAAGAATATTTCGGAATATCATAATGAAAACAATTCCATCTTGATTATCACGCATCTGAATCAGATATTGCAGTTTATTAAACCGGATGTGGTACATATTCTTATTGATGGCCAGATTGTCAGGGAAGGCGGTGCCGAACTGGCTGACGAGGTTGAGCAAAATGGGTTCGATGCCTATCGTCTCGCTGTAAAGGGTGATGGAAATGACGAAGCATGAAGAGAAAAAGAAAAGCAATATCGAAGATGTGAATAGAAGTATCTACGATATTAAGGATAAAGTCGAGTATGCTTTTAAAGCTGATACCGGACTTACGGAAGAAATAATTCGTGAAATATCGAGTCAAAAGGAAGAGCCGGAGTGGATGCTCGCAAAGAGACTGGCGGCGCTGAAAATTTATGATAAGCTGGATGTTCCGCCTTGGATGCCGGATATTTCCGATCTGGATATGTCGCATATCGATACCTATGTCAGGCCGCGTACAGATATGAAAGGCAGCTGGGAAGAGCTGCCGGAGAATATACGTGATACCTTTGATCGTCTGGGCATTCCGGAAGCGGAGAAAACTTCGCTCGCCGGTGTCGGTGCTCAGTATGATTCTGAGGTCGTTTACCACAATGTTCATGAAGCGTTGGCCAAGCAAGGCGTTATCTACGTGGACTTTGAGACGGCAGTCAAGCAGTATGAAGATTTGGTCAGACCTGTCTTCGGTACTTTGATTCCTCCGTCTTACCATAAATTTGCGGCGCTGCATTACGCGGCGTGGTCCGGGGGTTCTTTTGTCTACGTGCCAAAAGGGGTAGAGGTGTCGATGCCGCTGCAAAGCTACTTCCGCCTGAATGCTCCGGGTGCGGGGCAGTTCGAACATACGCTGATCATCGTTGATGAAGGGGCTTCCTGTCATTTCATTGAGGGCTGTTCGGCTCCTAAGTATAATGTGGCAAACCTGCATGCCGGCGCGGTCGAACTTTTTGTCCGCAAGGGTGCTAA
>CAYTOV010000109.1:0-4526 GCA_964439485.1 uncultured Acidaminococcales bacterium
GTGCTTCTTTGGCAACAGCTTCTGCAACTTCGGCATGTGGACCGGCTGTGGCACCGATTTTAATTTCTTTCTTGGAATCAGCTGCTTTATCACCAACCGGTTTGGAGCTGCCACAACCTGTTAGCGCTATAGTAGCTGCTGCGATAAGAGCAATGGGAAGAAATAATTTCTTTAAATTCATATTTTCATACCTTCTTTCTAAAAATGCACTAATCATACTATTTTACTCTGAATTATACTATGCATAGGATAAAGTGTCAATTGAAAGTTTAACAAAAAGCGGATTACAAATACAAAGCGTCTCAAGGGGACTGTCCCCTTGAGACGCTTTGTATTTTAGATTTGTCAGATATTGGTATCGTATAGATAAGAACGTACGGAAGCTTCGCTGCCTTCCCTGCCGACCATGATGAAAACATCATTTTCTTCAAAAAGAGCATAGGGGCCAGGTGAAATAATGATGCTGCCTTTGCGTTTGATACCGATAACGGTGACGGAGGTATTTTGCCAGAAGTTGATTTCTGAAATCATTTTGCCTAGGAAGCGGCAGTCTTTGGTAATTTTTATTTCGTAGCTTAAGATGGGAGCAGCCGATTGGTAGTGCTCGATTTGTGTCAGCAGTTCATTGATTTTTAATAAAATATTCTCTTGCTGCTGCTTTTGCTGCTCTAAAAGTGTTTCTATTTCATTTTTTCTGTCCGTCAATGTGGAGATGTTTTTAACGCGTTCAACCAGTAGTGCCGCATTTTCAACAGAAGTGATAGTGATGCCGCTGCCGGCGTCTATTTGTACGATGTTCAAATCTTTCAGCATGAAAGTTGCTCGTCTTATCGTTTCTGGTGATACAGAATACTGTCCGGCAAGAACTGATCTGCCAGATACCTTTTGGCCTATCTGAAATTTACCTTGGACAATTTTTTCCGCGATATCGAGCGCAATTTTTTGGTACATCGGTTCAGCAAATTTATGTTTATTTGCCAATTTAGAGTCCTCTCCTCATCAAGTATTTGCGTTGCTACTTTCGACTGAACTCAATATATCATAGCGGTTAAAGGTTGTAAACGGTACAGGCTTTTATTTGTAAAGTTTTACTGGTAATTTGACATATGGGTAAAAAATAAAATATAATAATTGTAAAAGCGACAACTTAATTAAATTAATAAGTTGTCAAAAAAACAAGGGGGGAATATATTTGAATAAGACAATTTACGTATTAATGGCACTGATAATGGCGCTGGCTTTGGTGGCTGGCTGCGGAGGACCTGACAAGAATGCTGCGAAAACTATTGTTTTGAGTGATGCTGGTTGGGATAGTGTGAAATTTCATAATGCGGTAGTCAGTTATATTGCTGATAAAGCCTATGGTCTTAAGACTAAGATAGTCAGTGGTTCGACACCAATCACGCATACTGCTCTCGTGCGTGGTGATATAGATGTAAATCTTGAAACCTGGAGCGATAATATAGCTTCTTACAAAAATGATGTTGCCGGAGGTTATATTGTAGAGCTGGGAGTTAATTTTGACGACAACAAGCAAGGTTTGTATGTGCCGCGTTATGTGATAGATGGCGATGCAACCAGAGGAATAGGGCCTATGGCACCTGATCTAAAAACGGTGGCTGACCTAAAAAAATACAGCAAGTTGTTTGTTGATGAGGAAAATCCGGCCAAGGGCAGAATTTACGGAGCGATTCCTGGTTGGGCGGTTGATGAGATTTTATTTAAAAAGTTCAACTATTATGGTTTGAACGAACAATATAATTATTTCCGCCCTGGTTCTGATGCTACGCTTAATGCTTCAATTATAGCAGCTTATACGAAAGGCGAGCCAATCGTTGCTTATAACTGGGAACCTACCTGGCTGAGCGGCAAACTGGATTTAGTTCTTTTGGAAGATGCTCCTTATAACGAAAAAGGCTTTTTAGAGGGGGAAACAGCTTTCCCATCAGTGCGTGTCACTGTAACGGCGAATAAGAATTTGCCCAAAAAAGCACCGGAATTTACCGATTTCCTGAAGAAGTACCGCACGTCCAGCGCATTGACTGCAGAAGCTTTAGCTTATATCTCTGAAAACAAGGCAAGCTATGACGAAGCTGCAGTACATTTTCTGAAAGAACATAATGAGCTTTTGGACAAATGGCTGCCGGCAGATAAAGCGAAGAGCGTGCGTAGTGCGCTAGACAACTAAGGGGTGATGTGATGGAGTGGTTTTTAGATTTTCCATCGACGATACGCCTTGATTTTACTAAACAAATAGATGCCTTTATTGCTTATTTGAATGTGCATTATGCCGATTTTTTCGCTGGTTTGAAAGCGATTTTGAATAGCGTGATTGGCGGCATTTACCAAGGCTTGGAATTTATTCCCTGGTGGCTGCTGATTCTGGTTATCGTGTTATTGACGAAAAAACTGGTTGGTCGATATAGAACGGGAATTTTGTATGGTTTACTGATGTTTCTTATAGGAGCATTTGGTTACTGGCAGATGATGAATGAAACACTATCCATAGTCATTACGGCAGTAATACTATCACTATTTATAGGACTTCCGATAGGAATTTTGATTTCGACAAGTGTAAAGGTTAATAATATTTTCAGGCCTGTTTTGGATGCGATGCAGACCATGCCAACATTCGTTTACATGATTCCTGCCGTTATGTTGTTGGGTCCGGGCAAGGTGCCTGCGGTGCTCGCAACGGTGATTTATGCTGTGGTGCCGGTCATTCGTCTGACCAGCCACGGCATTCAGCAAGTCGATAAAGAGGTCGTAGAGGCGGCCAGATCTTTTGGCTCTTCACGTTGGCAGATTTTGGCTAAGGTACAGATTCCACAAGCGTTGCCGACAATAATGGCTGGCGTTAATCAAACGATGATGATGGCCGTTGCGATGGTAGTAACCTGTGCGATGATTGGTGCTAATGGCTTAGGAATGGAAGTATTGATTGCCATCAATCGTACGGAGTCCGGCAGGGGACTTGTGGCCGGCATCTGCATCGTAATCATTGCGATTATTATTGACCGTCTTACACAGAGCGTTTCGGCAAAGGGGGGACGTTAATGGAAGATACTATTTTAAAGGTAGAGCATTTATATAAGCTTTTTAAATCCAGAGAAATCAGCGGCAGTGAAGAAACTGCTATTGAGATGCTACAGCAAGGTTTGTCGCCGGCAGAGGTAAGAGCGAAGACGGGTATTGTCGTTGCCAGCAATGATGTTTCCTTTGCGGTAAAACGAGGCGAGATATTTACGCTGATCGGGCTATCCGGGTCTGGCAAATCGACGATCATACGTTGCCTGAACATGCTGCATAGGCCTACAAGCGGTCATATCTATGTGGAAAATGAGGATATCACCAAATATGATGAGGAACAGCTTATGCAACTCCGCAGAACAAAAGTTGCCATGGTTTTTCAGAATTTCGGCTTGATGGATCACCGTGATGTTTTGTCTAATGTGGCTTATGGTTTGGAAATAAAGGGTGTAAACAAAAAAGAACGTGAAAGCAAAGCTTTGGAGATGGTTGCCTTAGTAGGTCTTGAGGGTTGGGAGAACAAAAGAATAGATAATTTGAGCGGCGGCATGAAACAGCGCGTCGGTATTGCGAGAGCTTTAGCCAATGATCCTGATATTCTGCTGATGGATGAGGCCTTTTCGGCACTAGATCCTCTAGTACGCAACGATTTGCAGTTTGAGCTTTTGGGTATTCAGGAGAAAATGCAGAAAACCATTGTTTTTATCACGCATGACATTAATGAAGCATTCAAACTAGGCAATCACGTGGGTATTTTGCGCGAAGGAGAAATGGTGCAGCTTACAACACCGGAAGAAATGCTTGCTAATCCTGCGGATGACTATGTACGAAAATTCATCGACAATGTCGATTCTACGAAAGTGCTCAGCGTCAAAAACATTATGGTTACGCCAGGGGCTATGATTAAAGCAGGCGATGGTGTTAATCTTGCATTGAAAAGCATGAAGAGTAATGGGCTTTCCAGTGCTTATGTTGTTGGGGAACACATGCAGTTTCAAGGTTTGATTACACTCGAAAATGCCCTTGCAGTACGTGCTGGCCAATTGAACTTTGAAGAGGCAATTATCAGGGATATCCCGATTATTAAAGATATCCACACACCTATTGCTGATATAGTTAATTTGGCGGCCAATGCAAGATTTCCGCTGGTGGTTGTGGCTGATGACGGAAGTTTACAGGGCATCGTCAGCAAGGCCGCAATTTTATCATCTTTTTCTGGCTAACTAAAGATTCAAATAGCAAAAAAAAGTGGTCCAAAGGGGACTGTCCCCTTTGGACCACTTTTGTCACTTGTTTTAGATATTCTATTAGCTGATACCCATTACAGAAATGATCATGCGAGTCAGGAGCATCGACAGGACGGCGTCGATGATAGGGATGGCGATAATCAGCGGATGATGTTTAGGATTGGTGCCGGCAGTGACGACGCAGCGGACGAAGTGCCCAATAAGTGTGCCCATGGTGATGGTGGCCGGGAAGAGAATGGTTGCCTGTAC
>CAYTOV010000110.1:0-4479 GCA_964439485.1 uncultured Acidaminococcales bacterium
CATGATCATATTTTGTAGAATCATAAAGGTCTGCATTATTTTCCAAAACAATGTAGCTAGGTAAAACTGTCCTATACTCATCTAGAATAAACCTCTTTATATCTGGTGTAAACGGACGAGATTGTATGTTTCTCGATGCGCCCACTACAATTGCTACCAAAGGCTCTTCATTAGTTATTTTCTTATCAGGCTGCGCGTTTAATATTCCTGCTGCAATAGCTCTGTCATAAGCTTCGTAGTAGTTTTTAACAGCTAAATCAAAATAATAAGACACAGGGTGCTGATAGTCGGCAAAACGGCTGGAAAGTGTAAATACTTTTTCTCTGCCAAACTGCTGAAA
Source organism: uncultured Acidaminococcales bacterium (assembly GCA_964439485.1). Lineage (GTDB taxonomy): Bacteria > Bacillota > Negativicutes > Acidaminococcales > Acidaminococcaceae > RZYP01. Next base: position 341 of record CAYTOV010000110.1, read on the forward strand.
CCCACCAATAAAAGTCTGCAATCCTCCCGGAATCGGATCATGTGAAGTTTTAATGCGCAGTAAATCAATCTTATCTCCGTAAGCCTCTGCAAAAGCGGCATTACCTATAGCCGGTGCGCCAAAAGTAATTACAGGCACCTTTTCCTTGGGAATGCCCATGCTCACTAGCCTTTCAGCAAATAAAGTTGCCGCAGCACCGCCTAAGCTATGTCCAGTCAAAAGCAATACCGCGTCAGGATCATCTCTTAGAATAGTAGCCATGTCCTTATTGGTTCCAGCACCTACCATTTCAGGTTTTAAACTAAAGGCAGCATTTACATATTCATTAAAACCTCTGTGAACCGCTGGTACGGAATTATCTTTAACCTCTTGCGCTATTTCGGCAAATTCTTCAGGGTTGGTGCCGCCATATGCCACTTTTGACGTTGCAAAATTAACTTCCCAGTCTTTGAGCGAAGCGCTGCCTCTGAAAGCCAACACAAACAACTTTTTTCCTTGTGTGATTGTTTTATTATAAGCGAACGTAAAATTAGCTTCACGATTGCCATCATTAACAGTATATGGTTGAATAACAAAGCCATATTCTCCCAGATAGGAATACTCTGAAGCAATACCGTCAGGAACATATGTACCGGCGCATGTAGCAGCCGCCAGAGCAATCAGATGCGCCTCATCATATTCCTGCAATACTTTTTGTTTATTTATATTATCTTCGTCTCTTTCATCAGCCGCTGCGATTATGGGGAATGCAACTAACAGCAGCAGTGTTAAGACAAGCATAAAGTTTCTTTTCATCTCGATACCCCCTTGATACACCATTATACATTAATAAAAAGCGAAAAAAAAGAAGGAGCATTTTCTAAGAAAATGCTCCTTCGATTTGTTCAGTAGTTATATTATTAAAATTAATTAATTACTATAATTACAGACGAACAACGTTTGCAGCTTGTTCACCGCGGTTGCCTTGGACAACATCGAATTCAACTGCTTGACCTTCTTCAAGGGTTTTGAAACCTTCAGATTGAATTGCGGAGAAGTGTACGAAAACATCGCCACCATCTTCACGTTCGATGAAACCATAACCTTTTTCTGCGTTGAACCATTTTACTTTGCCAGTCATATTTCTTGGCCTCCTAAAAATAAAAAATATTTCCGAAAAAAGTGCTACATGAAAACTCTGCTGCTCGTGCGTTAAAGTATTCTCTGCAAGTCGGCCTTCTTTCTACCTGCTCATTATAGCATGGGGTCTTGACTTTGACAAGATATATAAAACATTATTTACACTTTTGGAAAAATTCAACAATGTCCAATATTCACCCATAGTCAGAATTATCTTGAAGTTTTTATCAACAATTCTTTTTCTGCTTTTTTGAGCTTTTTAAGTTCATTTTCTCTTTTAAGGGCTGCAGATTTATCTGGCATTTCTTCAAAATAAACCATTTCAATCGGCAGCCTGCCTCTGGTATATTTTGCACCTTTACCACTTTGATGTGCCGCAAGTCTTTGCTCCAGATCATTTGTCCAGCCGGTGTACAGCGAACCATCACCACAACGCAGGAAATATACGTATGAAGACAACTTATTTTATGACCTCAACGGTTTCCATCTTTACATCCTCAAGCGGGCGATCACGGAAATCAGTTTTGGTTACGCCGATTTTGCGCACAACATCCATGCCTTCTACGACACGGCCGAAAATAGCATGGTGACCATTGAGCCAAGGTGTTGGTGCCAAAGTAATGAAGAATTGGCTGCCGCCTGTATTCGGGCCGGCATTAGCCATAGAGAAGTAGCCTTCGTCATCATGAGTCAAGCCTTCACCGAATTCATCAGCAATCTTGTAACCAGGGCCACCCATACCAGTTCCGGTAGGATCTCCGCCTTGAATCATAAAACCATCAATAACGCGGTGGAAGATAATGCCATCGTAAAATTTCTTTTCAACTAATGAAATAAAATTCTCGGTAGTTTTTGGTGCTTTGTCCTCGAACATTTCGGCCACGAATTCACCCATATTTGTTTTAAATCTTATTTGTCTGTTTTCGCTCATTTCATCTGCTCCTTTTTTATATAAAATTACTTAAAACTTCTCCGCAAAGCTTTAAACCTTAAAAAGGCTGCTCCATCTTCAAATGAAGCAGCCTCGTGAAAACTAAACTATTTTATGCCCATCATAAATTTCGCCACCGGCATTCGGCAGCAATTTATAGCGTTCAGTCCACAATGTTTTGTATTTTACTGCTTGTGCATGGATATCGTCCAAATGACCTTCCGGCAAAGTCTTCAGTATTTTAGCCGGTACTCCTGCAACCAAAGAATTCGGAGGAATAATAGTTCCTTTGGTAACAACCGCACCAGCCGCTACAATACTACCGGTACCAACAACCACACCATCCAAAACAGTTGAACCCATACCAATCAGGCAATGATCTTCAACAGTGCAGGCATGAAGAATGGCGCCATGGCCAACAGTAACATAATCGCCAACGATGCATGCATACTTATCTGAAACGTGAACAACGGTATTGTCCTGAATGTTGCTATAGTTACCGATTTCTATACGGTTAACATCGCCTCTGACTGTGCAGTTATACCAAACACTGCTGAACTCCTTCATTTTTACTGCGCCTATAATAGCTGCATCTTCTGCTGCCCAGGCTTTCTTATCAATTTCCGGTAAAATGTCATTAAAAGATTTAATCACTTTTACTCACCTTCTCTTTAATTTATCATTACTTGCACAATTATTATTAAATAATTCCCCAATTATGTCAATAAATAACACTTATGTTTCACTTTATGTTCACCAAATTTCCTTATCCCCCTGCTGCTTGACCTTGGTGAAATAGATATGCAGTCCGGTACAAATCAAAACCAAGCCTGTAAATACTAAAATGTATTTAGTAGCCATAAATGTTCCCATAAAACCGCCAACAAGAGGCCCAACTACGCCACCCGATTGCTGCGCCGCCGTCACCAGTCCAAAGGCTTTGCCCCTTACGAGCGGATCGGTTGTCTTCACTATGCCGGCATTAATATTAGGTGCCGCACCAGCCAGGAAAAGCCCGAAAACAAACTGCACTAAACCAAACTGCCAGATATCACTGACAAAAGCCTGACATAGATTAGTCAGACCTGCGCAAACCATGACAAAAAACAGTGTTTTGGCAAAACCAACTCTTTGCCCAGTCTTACCCCAAAAAGGTGCTGCCATAATACCAGCAATGCCAGCCAGTGAAAAAACAACACCAGAAGCCTTAACCGCGCCATCCATACCACCCATTAATTCTTTTACATAGATAGTCAAAAGCGGCTGAATAATCAAAAGACAGGACTGCACCAAGAAGAATAGTCCCATGATATATAAAAGTTTCTTATTATTTACGGCCATACGTAAATCTTCCAGCACGCTTCTTCTTGCTCTTGCTTTAGCTGCGCTGTCTGCGACAATATCCTGCACGTAGTAAATTACGCCGCATGTTGCCAACGCCAAAGCTCCCGAAGCAACATAAAAAGAGAAACGCATCCCAAACCATTCACTGACATAGCCGCCAATTAACGGCCCTATTACGCCGCCGCTAGCCACAGCCGCCTGCATCCAGCCCATACCCCAGCCAAGCTTTTCCGGTGGCAGCGTAGAAGAACAAAGTGCCATCGACGCAGGCACAAAGCCGCTGATGAAACCAGTCAAAGCCCTTACTGCCAGAAGTTGATGGGGCGTTTGTGCCATAGAAGACAGCCAATAACAAATAGCCAGTCCGAAGCCAGCCCTTATAGCCATCTTCTTTTGCCCCACCCTGTCAGCCATAGCCCCCCAATATGGAGCCATGATTGCTGAACCAAAAAAAGTTACAGAAAAAATCGTACCCGCCCAAATATTGACCGAAGACGAAGAAACTCCCATTTCCTGCAGCAAATAGAGAGGAAGAAAAGGAACAACCATCGTATAACTTGCACAAGTCAGGAATACTCCTATCCATAAAATAAGTAAATTCCTTCTCCAATTAATGTTTCCTGCACTATTTACGCTTTTGTCTGTACTTTTAAGGGCCATTTTTTCATCTCCGTCAAACTAATTCCCACAATTATACCACTTCTTTATCAATCTTTCCAAAATTACCAGCAAAAGAATTTGCCAA
>CAYTOV010000111.1:0-4478 GCA_964439485.1 uncultured Acidaminococcales bacterium
CAGATATGCTGGACAGTTGTGTTGCTTTTGTGTATAATTATGCTAGGTCAAAGGGGACCTTTCTTTTGTTGTGCCTGCGCATATGATGGAAAGGTTCCTTTTCGTTTTTTATAACCCCAAAATATTCATATTAGATTGAGGAGGAAATTAAATGAAAAAATCAGATTTGCTTTATGTGATTCCACCTGCCCAACATAACAAAGAGGATTTAATTTCTTTGTTGGAACTTCATCCGGAAATAAAATTTGTTTCGTTTGTTGGTATTGATTTTGCTGGTAATGACACTGATGAAAAGATACCTATCTCTCTGTTTATTGAGGATATGGATGTCTTTTTGAATGAACATGGCCCGCAAACAGATGGTTCTTCTGTTGTTATGCCTGGTATTGCTTCACTTAATAATGCTCGTGTTGATATGATTACCGACAATGATACCAACTGGTTTGTTGACTATAATTGTGAGCATTTTGATGCAGAGACAGGAAAGATGGTTGGCACACTACGTATTCCAAGTTTCTTGATCCATAATGATGTATTTGTAGATTCTCGTTCTATTTTAAAGAATAGCTTAGAGCATGTGCGTGGTGAATTGCTTGCTCTATGTAAAAAATATCCAAAAATTTATGGACTGGAGCATATCGACGCCAACGAAATAAATGATATTATTTTTACTTGTGCGACAGAATTAGAATTCTGGGTTAAGTCTCCACGCGAAGACGCTCCTGTTGAAGCTCTTTCTTCTTCACAAATGATGCAGGAACAATATTGGCAAAGAACTCGCGGCAACGTTCGTACGGCTATGGAACAAGCAGTAGAGGCTCTTGAACTCTATGGCTTGGGACCAGAAATGGGACATAAAGAGGTTGGCGGTGTAAAAGGCCAAATGGATGAAGCTGGTCATATGACCCATGTTATGGAGCAGCTCGAAATTGACTGGAAATACAGCTTTGGTTTGCAAACCGCTGATAATGAGCTTTTGGCACGTATTATTGTCAAAGAGATTTTCCGTATGAATGGTTTGGAAGTTTCTTTCCAGGCTAAACCAATACCAGGAGTTGCCGGCAGCGGTGAACATACTCATGTTGGTCTTGCAGCCAAATTGAATAACGGCAAAATTGTCAATCTCATGTCACCAACTGATTTGAAGGAAGAATTCCTTTCAGCAATCGGTTATGGTGCTATTATGGGCTTGCTTAAAAACTACGAAGTTATAAATCCTTTTGTTTCCTCGACAAACGATTCACTTAACCGTCTGAAACCTGGTTTCGAAGCACCTGTATGTATCGTTACTTCTTTGGGACATACGCCGGATGTGCCGTCACGCAACAGGACAATTCTGGCCGGATTAGTTCGTGATATCGACAACCCGATGGCAACTCGTTTCGAAATGCGTTCACCGAACCCTTATACTAATACTTATTTAGCTTTGGCTGTATTTTATCTTTCTATGATGGATGGCATAAAAGCAGCTTTGGAATCTGGTAAAGATCTTGATGGGTTGTGTGCTGAGCTTTCCAAAAAACACGGTACAGAAGGTTTCTATCTTGAAAAAGACAGAGAATATCGTACAGAAGAGGATGTTTTTGAAGACTTCTCTGAAGAACAACGTAATAAATTGTTCGGTAAACCACCTGCAACTGTCTGGGAAAATATGTGTGCCTTTAAGGAACATCCGGAAAAGACAGCAGTTCTTACAAAGGACAATATTATCAAACCGGTGTTTGTAGATTCATTTGTACAAGGCGCCTTAATTCGTTGGAAAACAGAGCTTGTTAACAGGATTTTGCCTGATAACCTTGCTGAAGTTTTGGAAATGTACTGCATGCACGAAACAGGCGAATCAGCTTGGGATGATGCATTGTGGAATAAAATTGATGAACTCAGACGTTGTTTGTTTAAAGATGGTGTAGATGGACTTTGTCTGGCTACGCAAATTCGCAAGGCAGTTCGTGAAGAAGATTTTGCTAAAGCTTCTGATTTGCAATTGGAAATGGCTGCGAAGATGGCAGAACTCAGAGCATTGTATCATGACTATAAATTGAATATTATTGATTAATGCTGGTACTATTTAACAGGCGGCTCAGCCGCCTGTTTTTTTTTGAAAAACATTGAGGCTTAAACATAAATATGCTAAAATGAACAGTGTGTTTGTAAAAATGGTGTAATGTGTTAAAAAACTAGCTATGGGAGGCTGAAATGAAAAAACCTTTCAACATGTTTTTGGTTAGTTTACTCATATTGTTTCTTTGTCCTACCGTTGCTTTTTCTTCTTCGGAAATCATTGCTAAACGTGGTATGAATGAGGAGATAGTCGGGCAGGTCCAGGCAATGTTATGGGAAATTAAACTTTATGATGGCACTATTGATCATGAGTTTGGTCCTATGACAGAACAAGCTGTTAAGAGTTTTCAACGAAAAATTAACAAGCCACAGGATGGTATTGTCACCAAGGAATTAGAAGAGGCTCTTGCGAAGGAAAGTAAGCTGGATTTTTCAAAGTTCAGGCATCGTTTTCTTGTAGAGGCTACGGCATATTCTTCTCAGGATCCTGGCTGCGGCGGAACAACTGCTACAGGGGTTGCTGTGCGTAAAGGAATTATTGCTGTGGATCCTGGCATAATACCTCTTGGCACTGATATTTACATTCCGGGTTACGGAAAAGCGGTTGCAGCGGATATTGGCGGTTCAATCAAGGGAAATATTATTGATATAGCCTTTGACACTAGAGCCGAAGCCCTGCAGTTTGGCTATAAATCTTTGCTTATTTATACTATGTAGAGTAGAGAAGGTGTCAGAGATTTGAATTCACCAAATATTTCCGCCCTTGTCATGGATATCTATGACAGATCCATCTTTGTGCCTGTTTTTTCTCATATAAAAATTGATGAAGTTTGCTGTGGTGGTGCGAAGGTTAGCCTTAAAATCGAGCCTGCAAGGCATCTTAGCAAACAGGGTTTTGTGCAAAGCGGAGTTCTTACAGCACTTATAGACGTGGCATCAAAAATAACAGGAGCAAGCGTTGGTGTTATGGCCGGTACCTTAAGTTTTGGCATGAATTTAACAAAAGGGATTTCTGCTTGCCAAATGGTAGAAGTTAATAGTATTATTAAACATCATGGTCGCAGGACGATGGTAATAGCTTCAGAAATAAAAGATGAAAATGCTTTTCTTTTAGCCACAGCACTGACTACTATGTCGGTTGACGGTTTTTTTGACGAAATCCCTAGAAAATGGTAAAATTAACCATTGTTATGTGAAAAATATAAAAAAGACATAAATACACGGCTTCGGCCTGGAAGTAGGAGGACAAAATGGATTTTGCTTTAAATGAAGACCAATTGGAATTACAGGAAATGGTACGCGAGTTTGTAGACAAGGAAATAACTCCATTTGCTGGCGAGATGGACAGAAATAATGAGGCTATGCCTGGCCTGATGGAGAAAGCCGCTGATATGGGACTTTTGAATCTCATCGTTCCTGAAGAATATGGTGGTCCTGGTTTGGACAGCGTAACAGTTGCTATGATTTATGAAGAGTTGGGCAAAGGCTGTGCTGGCATTGCAACTTCTATGGCGGCAAATTCTTTGGCGTCTTATCCTATTTTGTTAAGCGGCAGCGAAGAACAAAAAGTTGAACACTGCAATCTTTTAAACGAAGGTGGCTTGGCTGCCTTTGCTTTAACCGAACCGAATGCGGGTTCTGATGCCGGTGGTGTAGCTACTACAGCTGTTAAGGATGGCGACAATTATATCCTTAATGGTACTAAAGCTTTCATCACAAACGCTGGTATTGCTGATACTTTCTTAGTGTTTGCTAATACCAGAAAAAGCGGTGGTATTCGTGGCTTGACTGCTTTCATTGTACCTAAAGGTACTCCTGGCTTTAAGGTTGGCAAAAAGGAAGACAAGATGGGTATTCGCCCATCCAATACTTGCGAATTAATTCTGCAGGATGTCGTTATTCCTGTCAAGAATCGTGTTGGCCGTGAAGGCGAAGGCTTCCGTATTGCAATGACTACTTTGGATTCTGCTCGCCCATTTGTTGGTGCTGTTTCCGTTGGTCTTGCTCAAGCTGCACTTGATGTGTCAGTAAAATATGCAAAAGAAAGAAAGCAATTTGGACAGCCAATAGCTTCTTTCCAAATGATACAGGCAATGGTTGCTGATATGGCAATCAAAGTTGAAACTGCACGTTTGATGGTGCAAAAAGTATGCTGGATGCGTGACCAAGGCATGAACTTTACTAAAGAAGCTGCTATGGCAAAATGCTATGCTGCTGATGTAGCTATGCAGGTTACCACTGATGCTGTTCAGATTATGGGTGGTTATGGTTATTCTCGTGAGTATCCTGTTGAAAAAATGATGCGTGATGCAAAAATCATGCAGATTTATGAAGGAACCAACCAAATTCAAAGATTGGTTATTGCTAATAAAATTCTTTATTAATTTATAATTTTTGTTATTAAAGCGTTATCTCTC
>CAYTOV010000112.1:0-4450 GCA_964439485.1 uncultured Acidaminococcales bacterium
GCTAAATAATAGCCAATATAGCCTGCAATCGCTAAGAACAATAAAACTAAAAGAAAAATTATACCAGCAGCCGTTAATATCGCCTGATAGTACACAGTCAAATTTCTAAACATATATAGGGTTCCAAGCACTTTGCCATCTTCAATTAGTTCACTGCGCGCAGCAACAAACAAAGACCTTTCACCATCATCTTTCACAAAAAAGAGAAAAGACGCCTCTTCATCCGTTTCCGGCCATTCACTCTGCTGTGCCATAATATGCTTCGCATAAGAAGACTCTGTAAGCTGGTCAATTAAAACCATGCCATTTGGTGACAGCATATAAGCGAACCCTTGTCCGTCAGCAATTGTTTGCGCTGTAACAGGCAGTTCCCTGTCATCAACATATTCCTCACCTTCATGACGAACCAGTTCACGCATAATCTCCGTCTCTTCACTGGCAAAAGCCATCAGGATGACATAAAAACTTGCACAGGCAAAAGCAACCAGAAATAGACTGAAAATCAGCATATATATTCCTGTTAGTTTCTTGCGTAAGCGTTCAAACATGGTTACCTCTCAATTTTGTAGCCCACACCACGGACAGTTTTTATTATTTCTTCCGACGTGATTTGTGCTATTTTTTTCCGCAATAGCTTAATATGTGCGTCAAGATTATTAGTTGTTATATCGCCGTCAATACCCCAGACACGATCCATCAGAATCTCACGGGGAATTACCTTGTCTCTGTTACATAATAAAATATCAACAATCTTAAACTCACGTGGGCTTAACTGAATATTACCATTTTTGTTACTAAGAGTTTCGGCACTTCTATTTAGTTTAAAATCACCATAATCTGCTTCTTCTTGTTGGTAGTGCTCAACACGTCTTGCTAAAGCCCTGATTCTGGCAACAAGCTCTGGGAATTCAAAAGGTTTAACCAAATAGTCGTCTGCACCGCTATCTAGCCCTGAAACCTTATCTTCGACGCTGTCGCGCGCCGTCAAGAGTAAAATCTTACCTTGATAGTTTTCCTCGCGTAACCTTTTGCATAGCTCGATACCACTTAATCCTGGCATCATCCAATCAAGTACCAAAACCTCATAGTCATCACCATAAACTTTTTTATAAGCATCATCGCCACGTTCTGCCCACGTGACCTGAAAATCTGCTCGTCTTAACATAGTTGATAACAAGCCGCCTAATTGCTTGTCATCCTCAGCTAATAATATGTTCAAAGCAGCTACCACCTTTATCCAGCTTTTGTTTTATCTTATCATTATCAATCATAAAAAACAATAAACCCCACAGGACAAGCCCATGGGGTTTTTGCAGCAAAATTTTCAGGCAATTTCCTCTTCAGGACAAACTGCAGGTAAAGCTTTCTTTTCCGGAGCAACAATTGCAGTCAAAACATAAGTTATAGTGCAAGCTACCCATTCCATGTAAATAACATGAGGGAAAATCCTGATTGCCGGAACCAATTGCCAGGCAATCAATAAAACAAGGCCAACAAGCATGGTATTGAAGCCGGCTGCCTTGCAGGCATATTGGGGGAAGAACAAAGCTACTATGACGATGATACTGAAAGCGGCTGTCAAGCTAAGGCCCATCATTATAGTATTCAGAATACCGGAAACCATCATAGCCATGCCAACTGTCAGAACGCCAGAAATAACAACGCTCCAGCGCATAATTGACAATTGCTTGCTTTCATCGCAGGCAGGATTTATATAACGTTTATAAATGTCTTTGGAGAAAAGCGTACCGGCGCTCAAGAGAAGGTTGCAAGCAGTAGATACGTCAGCAGCCCACAAAGCAGCCAGTGTTAAGCCCGCCAAAAGTGGTTGCAGCTCTACGATAGCTTGAGGCAAGGCAAGCGCAGCATTAGCAGTCGGATAAGCCGCCTTAGCACAAATTCCAAGTAAAGCCGACATGAAGCCTACAGGAATCATCAAGATACCGCCCCAGACAAAGCCTTTACGGGCAGTAGCTGCATCTTTAGCACCAAGAGAAATTTGGATAATACTTTGTAAGGAAAGATTAACGGTGACTAAAACAACAATCCAGGACATGATACCTTTGATACCGACGCCTGCTACAGGATCAAACCATGGTATATTTGCCGGCAGGTTCATCCCAAGCCCGCTTAACCCGCCGACCTTCGTGAATTGAATTACTGTCGCAATCGCAATACCAGCATAGATGAGGATAATGTTCAAGATATTCGATAAGCTTGCGGACCACATGCCGCCAATAAAGGTAATCCCAATGAAAGTCACAGCACTGATCATAACACCGGTTTTAAAACCAATTTCCGGCATAATAGCGCTGATAATGCTGCCGCCGGCAATATATTGCAAAGAAATTATGACAAGTTGAATGATGATCTGGCAGATAACACCTAACACAACAGCCTTACTGTCATGATGACGTTCAATTAGTTCTGAAACAGTCGTAATATTGGCCTTGCGGTATTTCTCTGCAAGAAACATTCCCATTATGATCGCGCCAATACCCCAGGCAGCCGTATACCAACCGGCTGATAACCCAACCTTGAAAGCATGTTCTGAAACACCTATTGTTGAAGCACCGCCAACAGCTAAACCGATAATAGAAACGCCAATTAAAGGTGCAGTTAATTTACGTCCGGCAAGTGCATAGTTTTCCGTAGTACCTTCGCTGCGCTTCTTAGCGAACCAACTGATAGCAAATAAAGCAACAATGTAAAGAATTAAAATAGCAAGTGACACTGACATGACAAAAGACCTCCCACAAATTATAGTCTTGTTTTGGGGCATAAAAAAACGCCCCTCTAAAAGGGACGATAAAATATCGTGGTACCACCCAATTTGACACAAAAACTCCAAAAAAAAATACCGCCGGCTCTGGGACGAACTTTCTGCCGTGGTACCACCCAATTTGGAATGCTTTTGCATCCACTCTCAATCCCTTAACGCGGGCAACGGCTCCACCTACTTATTTTCAGCTGGCAGCTCAGGAGGGAACTTCCTCTGTGTTTCGGCCACCGGTTTCCACCATCCCGGCTCTCTATGGACATCCACAAAAAGTACTTTTCTCCGTCATCGCAATAACTATTTGCACTTATGAAATGATTATAATCATCTTATTCCGTAAAGTCAAGAGAAAATTTATGCATAAATCAAGTAATTTTTTAACAAAATCTCTATAAATAAAGTTGACAAAAAAAATCATACAATATATAATATCTTTTGTTAAGTCGTGACTCCGTAGCTCAGCTGGATAGAGCGTTTGACTACGAATCAAAAGGTCGCGTGTTCGAATCACGCCGGGGCCACCAGATATTAAACAAAGAGATCAGGATTATCCTGGTCTTTATTTTTTTATTATATTACAACGAAAAATCAGGGTGATATGCAGCGCGTAAAAGCATTGCTATCTACCCTGATTTTTTTATTTAAAAATATTATTTGCCTGTTCTGCCACGTTTTGTAAAAGGAACATTTTGTGCACAAAGCGGACAGTTTTCCGATTTGAAAGTTTCGACGTTCAAATGCAGCAAAGCCTCGGTACGCAGACCGAAATCAACCTTACCACCGCTGCGATCAACCAGAAGGCCTATACCCACCGGTACACCGCCATGTTCTTTAACAACGTTCAATACTTCGACTACGCTGCCGCCGGTAGTAACGATATCCTCAACTATCAATACGCGCGTTCCCGGTTCGATATGGAAACCGCGTTTCAAAGCCATTTTACCATCTTCACGTTCGGTGAAAATTGCACGGGTGCCAAGTTGTTTGCCTACCTCATGAGCAAGCAGAATGCCGCCTGTCATTGGGCCTACAACGAGTTCGACGTTGTCATTGGCAAAACGTGCAGCAAGCTCCTTACAGAGCATTTCTGTGTATTTAGGATGCTGCAGCACATTGAACTTCTCTACATACATTGGGCTATGCAAGCCAGATGTCAGCAAAAAATGTCCATGCAATACAGCCTGTGTTTCTTCCAATAATTTCATAACATCTTGTTCATTCATTCTTATACACCCCTGATTTCTGCCACGATAGCTTTAGCTGCGGCAACTTTGTCTTCTGCTTGGGTAATTGGTCTGCCAACCACTATATGACTTGAACCATTTTTAAAAGCACCTGACGGCGTTGCAACCCTGCTTTGGTCGTTCAATGCAGCACCTGCCGGGCGTACACCTGGCGTAACGATCAGAAAATCCGGACCGCATGCTTTGCGAATTGCCTCAGCTTCCTGTGGTGAAGCAACAACACCATCTAAACCTGACTTTTTGGTTAGCAGTGCCAACGATACTACCTGGTCAGCAATAGCCTTTTGGTAACTAAGATCTGCCCATTGTTCTTCATCCATACTGGTCAAAACAGTTACAGCGATAAGTTTTGGCGCAGGTCTATTCATTTTGGCTGCGGTTTCTTTAACAGCCTTTGCAGCTTCCGCCATCATTTTGGCGCCGCCAA
>CAYTOV010000113.1:0-4399 GCA_964439485.1 uncultured Acidaminococcales bacterium
GCCAGTTTATCAGCCAAAGCTTTTTCTTCCAAAACTTTGCTATGCTCTTCAATTTTGCCTTCCAATTCTGCGCGCAGTTCATTAACAATCTGTCCGATTTTTGGTCTCTCTTCTGCAGAAAGCGCTCCCATGCCGCGCAAAATTTCTGTCAAAGAACCTTTTTTACCTAAATATTGAACTTTCAGGTTTTTCAGTTCTTCCAATGAAGCAACTGTTTCCAGATCTCGCAAAGCCTGCTCTTTAAGTGCTTGCAATTTTTCTCTCATGGTCATCCTCCTAAAAAAAATAAAGCCTCCATCCCCCTGAAGGGGCGAAAGCTCTGTTTCCGCGGTACCACCCTAATTTATTTCTCACATGCCTTAACGCGACAAACGTTCAGCCTACACAGCATTGCCTTCAGCCAAAACACTCAGAAGTGAACTTCTGTCCAAATGTAGCATGCGGCTCTCAGCCTTGTCCGCAATTTCTGTATCGCATTTATGACATACTCTCTTCGTCATAGTGACAAAACCCTATTTAATTAACAAACTAAATTATAGCACATCTGTTGTTTTAGTGACAAGCTTTCGCCGCACACATTCAAAAAGAATTATGCCTGCAGCAATTGCCGCATTCAAAGATTCCGCCTTGCCAGGCATAGGAATATAGACACGTTTTTCAGAAGCCGACAATAACTCAGAGCTCACGCCTTCGGCTTCGTTACCGATAACGATAGCTGTCCGCTTTGCTAACTCTTCACCATAAATGCTTTGGCCACCTTCTAGCGAACTACTCCATAGTGACCAATTATTTTCAGTGCACCAGCTTATAAATTCATTTTTATTCTGCTCATTCCTGATGGGCAGATGGAAAAGCGATCCCATCGCAGAACGTACTGCTTTCGGCGCAAAAACATCCGTACAACCATCTAACAAAATAATACCGGCAATACCAGCGGCATCAGCAGTCCTTATCATTGTACCCAGATTTCCAGGATCACGCACTTCATCTAGTACAAGCAGCAAGCCTTCATGCTTTTGGTTAAAATCATTTAGTTCGCATGTCTTCTTCCTGACCACGACAAGGATGCCCTGTGGCGAGTCTGTGTCGCTAAGGCGATGCATTACTTCAGGCGTGACTTCGAAAACAGTTACACCACCAGCTTCGAGCTTATCAGAAATTTTTCTTACCCTGACGGAATCTATAGTAACATCGACGAAAGCATGCAAAATATTCCAGCCTGACTCCAGAACTTCCTCAGTACTTCTTGCACCTTCAATAATAAAGGCATCAGATGCATTACGGTATTTCTTAACTTTTAACTCGCAGGTTTCCTTTATAAGCTGATTGTTTACGCTGCTGATTGTTTTTTTCACATTCTTGACTCCATTGCTTTAACATTGTCACGTGTGCCCAGAATAACCATAATATCGCCCTCTTTTATCTTGTCATGAGGATCAGGATTTACCAACATTTGGCCATTCCTTCTTAACGCCACAACCGTTACATTATATAAACGACGCAGCTCAGCTTCACTGAGGCTCTTGCCAACCATTGATTTAGGTGCGCCTATTTCCATAATACTTAAATTATCCACTAATTCTATATAATCAACAATATTACTGTCAGCAAGATTATGACCAACACGTAGACCCATATCTCGTTCAGGATAAATTACTTTATCTGCACCAATTTTCTCGAGCATACGGCCATGCAAAGAAGTAGAAGCTTTCGCTAATATAAAAGGAATACCGGTTTCCTTTAACATTAATGTACACATCATGCTTGCTTCAAGGTCACCAACGGCAACTATCGCGACATCAAAATTGCGTAATCCCAAAGTTTTGAAAGTTTCCTCATCCAAAAGGTCTGCCGAAACAACGTGCGTAAGTTCATTGCTCAGACTCTGAACAATTTCTTCATCATTATCTACGCCTAAAACGTCATGGCCTAAACTGTACAATGTCCTCGCTACGCTTATACCAAAACGCCCCATACCTAATACAACATACTGTTTTTTGTTCTTTTCCATGGTAATTCTCCTATCCGACAATTATTTTTACTTCAGGATATTTGATTTTATCCGGCTGCGGTTTTTGCAGTAGCAACATAGCAAAAGTAAGAACCCCGACTCTGCCGGCATACATGGTACATATTAAAAGCAACTTGCTTGTATCAGTTAAATCACGTGTAATGCCTGCTGAAAGGCCGACTGTGCCAAACGCCGATGCTACTTCAAATAAAACCAGGATAATAGGCATTTCTTCAATAGCACTTATTACCATAGTAACACTTGAAATTAAAATAAATGTCAAAACTAAGATTGTAAAAGCTTTGTTTACAGCTTTTTTGCTTATCCTGCGTTCAAAAATAACTATATCGTTTCTGCCTCGTAAAACGGCCCAGGCTGACATCAAAATTACTGCTAATGTAGTCGTCTTGATACCGCCGCCCGTAGACGCCGGTGACGCACCTATAATCATAAGAATTACCATCAGAAACAAAGAACTGTCTTCCAGTTTCTCCAGCGGAAGAGTATTAAACCCTGCAGTTCTTGGTGTTACAGCCTGAAACATACTTGCCAGCCATTGATCAGCATAAGATAAGTTTGCCAACGTATCAGGGTTATTTAGCTCAATAAGTCTAAAAATCACCGTGCCTGCTATAACCAGTGCCGCAGATGCTAAAATAACTACCTTACTATGAACAGTCAAAGACTTAAAGTTGCGCTTTGATAAAACATCGTCCATGACGATAAAGCCTAAACCACCCAAGGTAATCAACGACATAACACAAAAATTGACAACACCATCCCCTACAAACTTCGTAAGACTATCATAGTTGCCAAACAAGTCAAAGCCAGCATTGCAAAAAGCTGAAACTGAATGCCAATAACCAAGGTAAACAGCTCGCTCCCCATAAATAGGATAAAAATGAAATGCAAGAATTGAGCCAAAAATAAACTCAATGAAAAAAGTGTATTTTATTATATGCAGAACCATGCGCACAACCCCAGAAACAGTTTCCTGGTTAAGAGCTTCCTGAATTAATAAACGCTCTCGCAAATTAATTTTTTTACCAATTGCAACACCGATCAGCGTTGCAAACGTCATGACACCAAGTCCGCCTAATTGTATAAGTGATATTACAACCATCTGTCCAAAAGTAGTAAAATAAGTTCCTGTATCAACCACTACGAGGCCGGTAACACATACTGCCGATGTTGCAGTAAAAAGCGCATCCACAAATGAAAGTGATTCATCGCTTGCGTTTGCCGCAGGCAACATTAATAATCCTGTTCCACTTAAAATTAAAGCAAGAAAAGTAAGAGCGACTAATTTATATGTTGTGAGATGCTGCAACAATCTGATTATTATCACAAAAATTGCCTCCCTTGGCATAATCACTCACTTACCGTGTATTCTACACCTTAAAACCCTGTTAGACAATGAATATTTTAGCATAAAACACCTGAAGCAATGCTTCAGGTGTTTTTAAAAGATGCAATTATTTTAAATTATAAAAATTACAGTGCTGCTTTAGCAACTTCAACCAATTTGGTGAAAGCCGCTGCGTCGTAAATAGCCATATCAGCCAAAACTTTACGGTTCATTTCAACACCAGCTTTAGTCAAACCATACATGAAACGGCTATAGCTCATGCCGTTAGCACGGGTTGCAGCATTAATACGGGCAATCCACAAATTGCGGAATTCGCGTTTCTTAGCACGACGGTCACGTCTTGCATAAGAAAGTGCTTTCATTACGGTTTCGTTAGCTTTTTTGAACAATTTGCTCTTGCTGCCGCGATAACCTTTTGCTAATTTCAAGATTGCTTTATGACGTCTGTGTGCAGTGACACCTACTTTTATTCTTGCCATGGTTAATCCTCCTCAAATTTCCTCTGTTATTATGCGTACGGCAGCATTTTTGCTACGCGTTCATGATCTGTCTTGTGAACAAGAGCTGCTTTGCGCAGACTTCTCTTGCGCGCAGGAGATTTATGTTCAAGAATGTGGCTAGTAAACGCTTGTGAACGCTTGAATTCACCTGTACCCGTTACTTTAAAACGTTTAGCAGCACTTCTACGAGTTTTCATCTTTGGCATAGGAAACATCCTCCTTATTATTTGTTAGCTTTTGGCGAAACAATCATAATCATGTTTTTGCCTTCTAATTTGGCCGCCCGTTCGATGACTGCTAAGTCTTCGAGTTGTTTAGCCATTTTAGTTAATAGAACTTCTCCCAGTTCAGGATGTGATAACTCACGTCCGCGGAACATAATAGTGACTTTGACTTTATCGCCATCTTCCAAGAACCTGACTGCATTCTTGAATTTAACGTCGAAATCATGATCTTCAATGCCTGGGCGAAGCTTAACTTCTTTGATATCAAAGGTTTTTTGCTTCTTACGAGCTTCTT
>CAYTOV010000114.1:0-4384 GCA_964439485.1 uncultured Acidaminococcales bacterium
GCAATCAGAATTTTGCCAATTTCCGCGCTAACATGAAGAACGCACAACTGATGGCGCTCTTAACTCCGGTTATTGAATTCGTCGCTGCTATCGGCGTTACGGCTATCATCTGGTATGGCGGTCACGGCGTTATCAACGGTGACCTGACAGCCGGTTCTTTGGTTGCGTTTTTAGTTTATGCCGTTAACATTTCTAACCCGGTCAAGCGGCTGACACGTGTCGTAGGGAGTATTCAAAGGGCATTAGCCGCTGCTCAGCGTGTTTTTGACATACTCGACATGAAGGAAGAAATAGCAGAAATACCGGGGGCGAAAGCCCTGCCTCAGATTGAAGGATCTGTGGAGTTCAAAGATGTGAGCTTTGCCTATGACAAAGGGGAACCAGTTCTGAATAATGTAAGCTTCAAAGCAGAACCTGGTGAAGTTATCGCCATTGTAGGACCTTCCGGAGCAGGCAAATCAACAATCGCCAATTTGCTGCCAAGATTTTATGATACAACTTCCGGTTCAATTTCTATTGACGGTAATAATATAGCTGAAGTAAAAGTGGCTTCCCTGCGTGAGCAGGTAGGTATTGTTCCGCAGGAAACAGTGCTCTTTAATGGTACTTTGTATGATAATATTTTGTATGGCCGCCTTGAGGCAACACGTGAAGAGGTCGAAGCAGCTGCCAAAGCCGCTAATGCCCACAATTTCATCATGGAATTCCCTAATGGTTATGAAACGATGCTGGGTGACCGTGGTCTTAACCTTTCCGGCGGACAACGTCAGCGTATCGCCATTGCCCGTGCGATTCTGAAGAATCCGCGCGTCCTTGTTCTGGATGAAGCTACTTCCGCTCTTGATACGGAAAGTGAGCGCATCGTGCAGGAAGCTTTGGACCGTCTGATGATTGGCAGGACTTCGTTCGTTATTGCTCACCGACTTTCCACGATCAAGAATGCTGATAAGATTCTTGTTCTGCAAAGAGGCAGGATAGTTGAAACAGGCACGCATGACGAATTGATGGCTAATAATAAGCTTTATTCTCATTTGTACAATATTCAATATCGCGAAAAGGAAGCGAAATGAGGTTAATGCATGTATATACTCTATAATTTAATTTTTTGCGCAGCAGTTGTTCTGGTAATGCCTTATTTTCTCTACCGCTTTCTGACTGAGAAGGGCTTTAAAAGGCGTTTTCGCCAAAATTTGGGCTTTATCAGCGATGAGGAAATTGCTGCTGTTGCCGGCAAAGAATGTATCTGGATTCACGGTGCTTCTGTCGGCGAAATTGTGGCGACCAGCCCATTAGTCAAAGAAATAAGAAAAGCGATGCCGGAAGCCAAAATTCTGGTTTCCTCCGTTACAACCAGTGGTTATGATATGGCGCACCAGATTATTCCGGAAGCGGATGCCATCATTTATTTCCCGCTGGATTTGCCGTTTATTTCTGAATCCTATGTTAAAAGGATCATGCCGCGTGTTTTTCTGCCGGTAGAAACAGAGTTGTGGCCTAATTTTCTTCGCGCTGTCCGCATGCGCAAAATACCGGTCATGATGGTTAACGGACGTATCAGCGAGAAATCAGTGAAAACGTATCGCTACTTATACGGCATTCT
Source organism: uncultured Acidaminococcales bacterium (assembly GCA_964439485.1). Classification (GTDB taxonomy): domain Bacteria; phylum Bacillota; class Negativicutes; order Acidaminococcales; family Acidaminococcaceae; genus RZYP01. The sequence goes on from CAYTOV010000114.1 coordinate 1,601, forward strand.
GGAAGATATGCTGGGCAGTGTCAGCCGCTTTTGCATGCAGTCTACCATTGATGCCGAATACATTAGTCATCTCGGTGCTGACAAGCGCAAAATTCTGGTTACCGGTAACACCAAATTTGACCAGACCTATGCCGAAGTTACACCGGAAGATTTGGCTCGTTATAAAGAAGAACTGGGTATTAAAGACAGTTTTCCGGTTATTGTGGCCGGCAGTACTCATCCTACTGAAGAAAAAGCCCTCTTTGAAGCTTTTCAGGAAGTACGCAAAGTTTATCCTGACGCAAGACTAGTCATCGCACCGCGCAAAATTGCCCGCGCTGAGGAAATAGCCAAGCTGGGACGTCAGTATGGTTTGGAAACTGGTCTGCGCTCCCGCCTCTTGCAGGTAGAGGGTGAACGACCGCATGATCCGTTGCTTTTGATTGACACTATCGGCGAACTTGGCCGTATTTATGCTGTTGGTGACGTTGTATTCGTCGGCGGCAGTTTGATCAAGCACGGCGGCCATAATGTTCTGGAGCCGGCAGCGCATGGCAAGCCTATTTTAGTAGGCCCCAGCATGTCGAACTTCAAGGACTCTTTTGCCCTGTTAAAAAAGAGTGGTTCCTGCCGCCAGGTAAAAGATGAAAAAGAACTGGCAAGTGAAATCCTGGAAATTGTCGGCAATGATGAGCTCCGGGAAAAAATGGGCAAGGCATCTTTGCAGGTTATCAAAGAAAATCGCGGTGCTGCCGTCCGCAGCATTGAATATCTGATGGAACTGCTGGCTCTTACAGCTACTGAATGCCGTGTTAATGCTCATTACAAAATCAATACCCGTAATATCAACGAAGAGGGCGGTACACACATGCGCCGTGGTGACGCCGTAACGCAATACCTGTTCCAACTGGCGCATGGTCATGACAATACACTCATTGATTGGTTTGTTCTTAGTGTCCTGAGCATTTTCTCCGTAATCTACGAGGCAGGCGTTCGCCTGAAACTCAGCCTTTATAAGGCTGGTATTTTCAAACAGACCAAGCTGCCTTGCTGCGTTATCAGTATCGGTAACATCACGGTTGGCGGCACTGGCAAAACACCGACTGCTCAGAAGATGGCTATTATCATACAAAAAATGGGCTACCGCGTAGTTATCCTGAATCGTGGCTACCGCTCACATTGGAACGAAGAAATCGGTGTTGTTTCCGACGGCAAAAAAATCTTCATGACGGCCTACGAAGCTGGTGACGAGGCTTATCTGATGGCCAAGACGCTGCCCGGGATTCCGGTAGTAATCGGCAAAAATCGTGCCGTAACCGGCGAATTTGCGGTCAAAAAGCTTAATGCGCAGGTTATCATCATGGATGATGGCTATCAGCACTGGACCCTTTACCGTGACCTTGATGTTGTGCTGGTCGATACCTTGAATATATTTGGCAACAGAAGACTCTTGCCGCGCGGTACTTTGCGTGAGCCGTTGCAGAATCTTGACAGGGCAGGCATGTTCCTGCTGACCAAGACCGACCAGAGTTCTATTTTTTCACGAGATGAACTGCGTGATACTTTAGCAAAATATAATAGTCATGCACCTATCATCGAAAGTGTACACAAGCCTGTCAATTTCGTAGAGATTGCTGACTGGTACAAGGGCCTTCGCAGCCACGCCAAATCGCTGGAAGAATTAAAGGGGCGCTCAGTCATGGTATTCTCCGCAATTGGCAACCCTTCTTCCTTCGAACAGACGTTGTCCGATGTCGGTCTCGATATTAAAGAAGCCATACGCTATCCGGATCATCACGATTATGGGATGCTGGAGATGCAATATATCATGGAACGTGCTATCAAAGAAAATGTTGGTGCTTTGATTACGACAGCCAAAGATGCTGTAAAAATTCCAACAGAGTTTATTTATTTTGACCGTGAAGTTCCGCTCTACGTTTTGAATATGGAGATTCAGATAACTTCCGGCCGTGATCTCTTCCAGGAAACAATAGCACGCTCAATCAAAAAGGAGACAAAAAACCAATGAAAGTTTTGTGTGTTATCCCAGCTCGTTATGCCTCAACCCGTCTGCCAGGAAAACCGCTGGCTCTGATTGCCGGCAAACCAATGATACAGCATGTATATGAACGTGCCTGCCATGCTGTAATGCCTCAGGAAGTTGTCGTTGCCACTGACAGCAAAATTGTTGCTGATGCCGTTAAAGAGTTCGGCGGCAAGGTAATGATGACTTCCCCTGATCATCCCAGTGGTACTGATCGTCTTGCCGAAGTAGCTCTTAGTTATCCTGATATTGATGTTATTGTCAATGTCCAGGGCGACGAGCCGATGATTCCGCCGGAAGTCATAGACAGACTGGCGCAGGCTTTTGCAGATGACAAAGATCTGAACATGGCGACGTTAAAGACGCTGATGGGCGAAGAAGATTACAATAATCCTAATGCCGTTAAAGTTGTTACTGACCAGAATGGTTATGCTTTGTATTTTTCCCGCAGTTTGCTGCCGTATCCGCGTAACAGGAAGGCTGATTTCAAAGTTTATAAACATGTGGGCATTTATGCGTACCGCAGGAGTTTCCTCCTGAGCTATGCCGCTTATGAGCCAACACCGCTGGAACAGATTGAAGGTTTGGAACAGCTGCGTGTTTTGGAAAATGGTCAGCGCATCAAAGTATTGGAAAGCAAGTTTCAGGGCATAGGCATTGATACCCAGGAAGACCTGGATGCCATTAACGCTCTTTTCACCAGAATGGAAGCAATGAAAGACTGATAAAGTATTTCCTGACTACGTTCGAAGTGACAAAAA
>CAYTOV010000115.1:0-1451 GCA_964439485.1 uncultured Acidaminococcales bacterium
GCTCAGCGGCTTCCATTTCCTGTTTTACTTCATCAATTTCGCGTTTCACTTCACGCACTTTGGCAATAGCAGCTTTCTCACGATCCCAACGGGCAGTAAGTTCCTCGTTAGCCTTTTTGAGTTCTGTAAGTTCTTCTTCCAGCTTTTTCATTCTTTCCTTGGATTGCTGATCAGTTTCTTTGCTAAGCGCCTGGGCCTCGATTTCCAACTGCAGAATACGACGTTTGCTTTCGTCAAGTTCAGCCGGCAGTGAATCTATCTCTGTACGCAGACGTGCGGACGCTTCATCAACCAGGTCAATCGCTTTGTCCGGCAGGAACCTGTCGTTGATATAACGATTGGATAAAACAGCAGCCGCCACAAGCGCGGCATCCTTGATTCTCACACCATGGTGCACTTCGTATCTTTCCTTCAAACCACGCAAAATGGAGATGGTATCTTCAACGCTTGGCTGTTTAACCATGACAGGTTGGAATCTGCGTTCCAGGGCACTGTCTTTTTCAATATATTTACGATATTCATTCAAAGTAGTAGCCCCGATACATCTGAGTTCGCCGCGCGCCAGCATTGGTTTCAGAATATTGCCGGCATCCATCGCACCTTCGGCAGCTCCTGCTCCTACCACGGTATGCAGTTCATCAATAAACATGATGATCTGCCCGGCAGAATCGGAAACAGCTTTCAGAACCTTCTTCAAACGTTCTTCAAATTCACCACGGAATTTGGCACCGGCAACCAAAGAGGCCAAATCAAGAGCATAAAGCATCTTATTTTTCAGAGTTTCCGGCACATCACCAGAAACAATACGACGCGCCAGACCTTCAACAATGGCCGTCTTACCTACACCAGGCTCGCCGATCAGCACCGGATTATTCTTTTTGCGGCGTGATAATATTTCAATGGTACGACGAATTTCTTCATCACGGCCAATAACAGGATCGAGATCGCCTTTACGTGCTTTCTCCGTTAAATCCTGACCATATTTTTCCAAAGTCTTTTGATTTTCTTCGTCACCCTTGCCGCTAACGTACTGCATGTATAATGCCTTCACTTTCTTTTTATCTATGCCATATTTTTTGCACAAGGCAACGACATCACTATCGCCGTCATCCACTAAGGCTCCAACGAGATTAGCAATGTTTATTTCATTTTCGCCGGCGTCTTTTTCAGCCAAGCCAAAAACACGGGCTAGCCCCATACTCATCCTCAAGGCATCCTGCCCTTTGACTTGCGGTATTTTACGCAACAAATCTTTTGCTTCCTGCGTAAAAGCCTTTTCATCAATTTTCAAGCTTTGCAGTAAAAACTTAAAAAACCCCTCCTGACCACATAAAGATGCCAGAAGATGAACCGTGCTCAGTTCCTGGTTATAGTTCATAACTGCCTGCTGCTGCGCAGCTTCTAACAATGTTTTTACTTCATCACTGTAACGCTCTTCCTTCATAACTTTT
>CAYTOV010000115.1:1551-4281 GCA_964439485.1 uncultured Acidaminococcales bacterium
ACAGTTGAAGATACCTGCACATTGCTACTGGAAAAAATGGGTATGCTTTTTGTGCCTGCCGGCGTAAGCATTTTAATCTATGCTGATACAATCCTCAAGGAAAGTCTGGCCATCTTTGCTACCATCATTGTCAGCTCAATTATTGTGATGGTTGTAACAGGGCTTACCGTGGACTTCATGCTAAAAAGAAGCGAGGTAAAGAAATGATTCCTGATATATTGCTTACTTCTCCTCTGCTTGGTCTGACTGTAACCCTTATCGCCTATAAATTCGGTGAACGCATCGTGGAACGCTTTAACATTACTTTCTTGCCGCCGCTTTTGACAGCCTGCGCAATTTTGATTGCCATTATTAACTTCACGTCACTTTTCACCTATGAGCAATATGAAATTGGCGGTTCCATCATTAACTTTTTGCTAGGTCCGGCGACGATTGCCTTGGCATTGCCTCTGGTACGTAACTTTAAGGTTCTGTGCCAACATTACAAAATCTTGCTCAGTGGTGCCATTGTGGGGACTCTTGCTGGTGTTGTTTCGATAACACTGTGTGCTAAGTTTTTTGGTGCTTCCGAAAAGGTTGTCCTGTCACTGGTACCAAAATCAGTAACTACACCTATTGCCATGGATATTTCTGCAGGTCTTGGGGGTATTCCTCCTTTGACTGCGGCCTGTGTTATCTTCACCGGCATCTTTGGTGCTATGTGCGGTCACAAGATTCTTGCTTTAGCAGGTGTCAAGAACGATATAGCAATTGGCCTCGCTATCGGTGCTTCCAGTCATGCTCTCGGCGTCAGCAGCTGCATTCCTAAAAGCGGCCTGCAGGTTGCGATCGGCAGTCTGGCAATTGCGCTTGTTGGCATTGCCACTGCGCTCTTGTCCGCGCCAGTTATCTCCTTGCTAAACTAAACTTTCAACAAGATAACAATTTTTAAAACATAAATAGCTGCACCGCCTCCGGGCGATGCAGCTATTTTCTTTACTCTTTTGTTTTGTTTTTCAATGCAGAAAGTAATCTTGCCCAGCTTTTTTGCACTGCACGCCAGGCTCCCGGCATTTCCGACAAGCGCCAACCCAGCAAAAGACCGGCATCACGATAAAGTACTCTGCTGTTGCTGCCATGCAGGAAAGCAATGATATCCTTATGTCCGTAAATATCAAAATTCAAAACCTTCAAATGACGATACAAGTCCTTCATATACGCAAAACTCTGTTTATCAAGCGTACCAATTTTAATGCTACGGCGTACCAAGACCATGACTTCAATAATCTTTCTCATTTCGCGGGCGTTTTCTTCTTCGAGCATCTCATTGCTAAATTCAAACTCCAACAGTTTTTTATGCCAATCGCGGAAACGGCAAAGAGAAAATTGCTCCAGCTGAATAAATTCGGAGCCCTGCCAATGAGAGTTTTCTGTCCAGGCGAGCATTTTAAACATGCCGCATGCGTAAAGGCCGCTTTCAATCTGATTTTTGATAGTCTGCATTATTTCCAGCCGGCGCTCTTCCAAACGTTCGGTCAAGACATTGTTCTTCAAGATCGTGCCGGTTTTCTTATATACCTTATCCCACTGCCGCATAAATCTTTTCAGCACATAGAGTTGCTGCAAAGGATCGACAATTTCGACCAACAGGTTATGGAAATATTCATAATCCTTCTGTTCGATCAACGGCTTAATAAAATTGACAACAGCACGCAACCGTTTGACCCTATTTAAAAGTATCCGGTCGGCGTCTTCCAGTCCTGCCGTATCCCTCAAAGCATTCTGCGCCTCAAGGATAACACCTATATCATAATAAATAAGTTTTTTAAATTCTGTCTCTACGTTGCCAGTTCTGTCAATTTTAACGCCTTTTTCTTCAATATCTGCATGATCTCCGCCATTAGATAACAAATCAATGCCGCGTTTGAATTTGCTGCGCGGTTCGATAAAGAGAGGGATGTCCGCCGCTAACGCTGCTACGAATTCAAATAAGTCTCCTTTAGTACCGTTGACTATCTCAAATTCTATCTCCTCAATTTTTTCTTTATTCTTACCGACAATGATGTTGCCTTTATCAATTGCCATTTCCAATAAGGTTTCCGGCGTAATCTGCAAGAGGCGAATCTGTCTTTTGACCAATACTTTAAATAGTACCTGCAGTTCTTCTTCCGCCAACAGCTTCTTCAGATCACCCGCAAAGCCAAGCTCGGCAAATCCTTCCAAAGTTGGTGCTGCTTCCTCGACTGGTACATTATATTCTTTTCTTTCCGAAAACCCGCTTTGGGAAGCGTCATCGGTTTTGATAGTAGCAACATAGCCTGCATCGCTTTTACGTATGCGGTATGCTATTCTCTCGTGAAAAAGTTTGTAACTCGCGGTGTCATAGTAATAATTTTCCAGTTCTTTCTCTTGCAGACTATCCGGCACCATTGCTGCTTTCAAAAGCGATGAATCCAATAATTTCTTTAAGCTTTCTTTACTGGCAGAAAGCTTAATTTCCATCTCTGTCGTATTATCCAAAATATTCCACCCGCCTTTATGAAAATATACTTTCTAACCCCTGATATCAGTAAAAATAATCTTGGCTTCTTCCAAAGAAAAAACCGTGGGTTCCAGATTACGCAAATCCTCAACTCGCCAGCCTTGTTTCTGCTCCGCCAGTTTGTGCAAAGCTTCTTCTAAATCATTAGCAGCTACAATAGCTATCGCATCAAGGTAAAACTCCTGGTTTACACAAGGTTCCTGAATCAT
>CAYTOV010000116.1:0-4257 GCA_964439485.1 uncultured Acidaminococcales bacterium
GCATTAAATAATTCACAAATTTGACACTTATCTTTATTTTGGTGTAAAATGTATCCAATATAGAAATATACAATTAAAAATATTTGTTTAATAATCTCATGGCTTAATCATGGGATTATTTGGGTTTATAAATCAAATATTTATCTCGAAAATACAATTTAAAGGAAGGTGATTAAATGCAGCATAAACTATTATCCATGTTTTTTTCTTGTTTTTGTATGCTTTGTCTGTTCTGTTTTACAGATCTGGCATCGAATTGCTCCGCTTCTGCTGCGAAACAAACATCTGCTGAAGCCAATCCGACAGCACCTCACATCACCTCAGGAGTATCGTCCATGTCCTTCGATCAAAGTCAAGCATTGAAATTAATCAATAACGACCGTAAAGAAAAGGGTCTGGCGCCACTTCAGTTTAATCCTCAACTATCTAAGCTGGCAGAAAGCTATGCAAAAGACATGATCAAACGTGATTTCTTCTCCCATGTTAATCCAGAAGGTCAATCCCCTTTTGAACGTATGAATGAACAGAAGATAGTTTATAATTATGCTGGTGAAAATCTCGCTTTTAACGAAAGTGTGTACGCTGCGCAACAAGCTTTCATGCATAGTCCGGAACACAAAGCAAATATCTTAAATGCAAATTATACTCAAGTAGGCCTTGGTATCGTGGAAGCTTCCAGAGGCAGAATTTTTGTGGTTCAGGAATTTATTGATGGTTAATGTACTTATATTTTTATTATCTTAAAGAATACAGGCCATGACAGATTTGAAAATCCGTCATGGCCTGTATTTTTTTTATAAAGAAAACTAATCTTCAGCTTCTGTATTTGTCTAAGCGAGCGATAAGATAATCTAGATCAGCTTTTTGATTATCGTTAGGACGCTGCTGCGGATGCGGTATGGTTTTATTGATAAAGGCCGCGCTCTCCTTAAATAAGATAACTGAACCAGTTCCTGCCCAATTATAAGAAGTTTCTTTAGGATATTCATCAATTCGAGGTGCGCCAAGTTGGCCGGCAAGCTGTTCTGTCAGCGCTTGTTTACCAGGGAGAGTCCCCGAGGAATTCAGAACAATAATATTTCTGCCTGACTTTAAATGTTTGGTCATCCCTTTTATTTCTCCCTCAGAAAGCGCATAACCATCATGAGCAAAAATTAATAGCTCAGCGTTCCCCATCAGGTTATTTGACGCAAAAGTCCAGTATTCCCGTCCCAAGGCAACAAAAAGATTGAAAAATCCTTCATCGTCACAATTACCCCAGGCAGCCTTTTGGTAATTCTCATATAAAATAATATGTGGTTTTTTCCATTTTTCATACTGCTCAGGATCAGCAAGCTGTTTTTCGCCTGTAAGCCAAGCCACTGAATTCAACCAAAGCTTATAGTTGTCAGCATAATTACAAAAGGCATCTCCCCACATATTCTGATCACCTACGACAAAAATCCGGCCACGTCCAAAATTTTTCGCCAGCATGACAGCCATTTGCCCTGTTCTCTCTCCTTGGTCGAAAGTCCAGTTGCCATAAAATCCCGGCGTATCGCCTTCACCATAGGGATGCACTAACCACTGGTCGCCCCAGGCTGCATCAGAAGTAAAGCCAATACCATAGCGCTCATCTACTGTCCCACCGGTCATCATTGCAATTGCCTCAAGATTTTTAGTAATTTCATGTGGTTGAAAACGGTTGATAACTATCCAGCCATTGCCATTTGCCAAAGTCTGCGGTGCCTTGTCGCAAGCTGTTTCAGTAGTAAGCTCCATACCTAGTTCCTCAAATAATTGCGTAAGTTTATAAGCATGATAGTAGCAATTCGAATGGTCAGTAACTACAAGCAAACCACCACCGCTTTCTACATATTGTTTGATTGCTTTGATTTCCGACATACGAAAAGGCGGCATATCCATACTGGTTAAATTTATAAAAAGCATGCCTGTATCAGCAAGTTTGTTCTTATCAATCGGTCCGGTTGTTATTTCGTCTACTGTAACTCCCCTGCTTTCCAAATAGCGGAATAAATGCCGAAAGCCATACAGATGATGATAATCATAAAGGTTCGCATCCGGCGGCAGATTAATAAAATTATGTGAATGATAAGAATCGACAACAATCTTAAGCGGTTGCTGCAGTGTTTTTGGCGAGGCAAATATGAATGTTTCCTGAGTTATCACAAGGAGTGCGAACATAAACATGAACAAAAATAAACGCAGGATTTTCTTCGACATGGGAACACCTCCAGACTTCATACTCAAAATTAATGTCAGAATAAATTGTCGCACGATTCTAACTATTAGTATTCAATAATGAAACCTTTACTCCTGCAATAAAGGTTTATAAACTTATATTTTGTTTATCCTGCATGTTTAAGAGGATTTTTCCCTTATCCGGAGTATATTTAAGGTATATATTTGAAACAAAACTATAAAAAGCTCTATTTCGTAATTGATTAGGAGAGAGTAATATGGATAACTGGCCTGAATTTATTAAAAATCACTTTAACTCATTGCCTTATTTTAAATTTATGAATGCAACCGTTCTGGCTACTGACAGGGGTTACGCCAAAGTCACACTTCCTGTAAAACCTGAGTACTCTAATACCTATGGTATTTCTCATGGCGGGATTGTTACATCCTTGGTAGATATGGTTTCCGGCGTTGCCCTCAGAACGCTGAAGCTGCGAATAGTAACAATTGAAGTCACCACTGACTATTTTAAGACGGTTGCACTTGCTGACCGTTTAACGGCAGAAGCAAAGCTCGTACATGAAGGCAATAAGATACTGCATGCAGATATAAACGTTTGCAATCAGGATGAATTGCTGGTTGCCAGAGGCAAAGTAATTTATTATGTACGTGGTGAGGACAGCGAAGACAACTATGATTTAACAACATTTAAAAGCAAAAATACTCTTTAAAATAAAAACCTCCGTTTGCAAATAAGACGCAAACGGAGGTTTTTTCTGCATTAAGCATTTTTTTGGATAAAATAACAAAAAATAAGAGTAGGCACTGCAAGCAATGCGCCATAAAACCCTATCACGGATAAGCCCATTTGCGTTACAAACAAACCACCGGCCAAAGCTCCTGCCCCAATTCCGATATTGAAGATTCCCGAATACAAAGACATGGCGACATCAGTAGCATCCGAAGCAAAACGAATTACCCTCTCATGACCGTTCAGGCTGAACAGCATAATGCAGGCTCCCCAGAACGCCACCAAAAACAAAGGATATAAATAAAACGGCGAATATTGCAAAAGAAACAGCGAAATAATGATACCCAGCACAGGGGCAAAAATATTGCGACAAAACCCTGCCTCGTTGCTTTTGGCATAAAGTATGCTGCCGCCGATGCCGGCTAAGCCATAAACCAAAAGTGCCAAGGTAGCAAGTTTTTCCGAAAAACCGCTTATTTGCAAAAGAAAAGGTTCAATATAAGTGTAAGCAATGAAATGAGCGGTCACCAACGTAGCTGTCAAAAAATATAAATTGACCAGAGCTTTCCTTTTAAAAATAATGGGGAGACTTTTTAAAGAACCGGAATCCTTGCTGGGAAGTACGGGCAGATTTTTCAGCAAGAAAAATAAGCATAACAAAGCCGCCGCGGCAATTACAAGAAAGGTCACGCGCCAGCCGAAAAGAAGTCCTACGGTGCGTCCGAGCGGCAAGCCGAGAACCATGGCCAGCGAACTGCCGGTCGCTATAAAGCCTAAGGCTTTAGCACTTTCACCAACCGGAGCAAGACGCACGGAAAGCGGCACCGTGATTGACCAGAAAACAGAATGTGCGGTCGCTATACCCAGGCGGGAAGCAAGCAAAAGTCCGAAACTATCTGCAACTGCCGACAACAAATGACTGACAGTAAAAAGCACAAGCAGCACAAACAGAAGCTTCCGGCGTTCGAATTTTGCACAAAAAAGCATTAATGGCAATGAAAAAATAGCGACATACCAGGCATACCCTGTGATCAACGTTCCCGTCTGAGCCTCGGTGATATGTAAATCACGAGCAATATCTGTCAATAACGCAATCGGCACAAACTCCGTCGTATTAAAGACAAAAGCTGAAAAAGACAGGCAAATGACTGGCAGCCACTCCTTCAGATTAAATTTATCCAACATTTTTACTATCCTCCAATTATAAAAAAAATAAGGCCCTTTTTAAAAAGGGCCAAGTGCATTCAACGTCCTGATAAAATCGAATTGTTTCCCCGAATAGGAAATAGTTTACTCTCTATAAAACTTTTTGTCCAGTGCCATTC